>JAJRSN010000476.1 GCA_024278715.1 Calditrichota bacterium | reverse complement strand
TTTTCGCAAATTTGACCGCAGATTAAGCTGATTACGGACCACAGATTAAACTGATTACTCAGATGTCGCAGATAAAGTTGAGGTGTTTTTGATTTTTAGCGCTTAAAATTAGGAGAATTTGTTTGAGACGCAGTTTTGAATTTGATTTATTTTCTGCCCTCTTTGCGGTTATTCTTTTTCGCAGATTGCGCGGAATCCGCTATTGTTTTTTAACGGATAATTTGAGTTCAGGCAAAAAATGAAAAAGTTGTTAATTTAAAATCCGAAAACGGAAATTATGAAAAAAGCGTTAATCGTAGTTCTGATCGCATTCATCACTTTTATTTTCGTATCTCTGATGGCTTTAAGCATTGATGTGTACCGCATGCAGAGGCAGAAAGCCTTCAACGGAACCTATCAGGTACACGTGTTTAGTTACGGCTGGCATACGGGTCTGGTGGTCGCGATGGCGGATATTCCCAGGCAATATCGCCCGTATTTTAAAATGCTCGAAGGACATAGGTTTGTGGAAATCAGTTGGGGCGACGCAAAGTTTTACCAGAATCGGGCGCCCGAAGTAAACTGGTGGCTGGCGATACGCGCAGTATTGTTGCCGACAAAAAGCGTGATGCATCTGGTCGGTTTCGACGTCTCGATAGAAGACTTTTACAGATTTAGCGAGGTGCAGACCATCTTTCTTCCTAAAAAGGATTTCGATCGTATGCTGCAATTTATCTGCTCTTTTTTTGAACCGGATTCCGTTCACAAATTTGCGATTATCGATCGCGGTTTATACGGGGATAGCTGGTTTTTGAAAAGCAAAGCGACGTATATCTTCCCTTACACTTGTAACGTATGGACGGCGCGCGCTTTAAAAAAAGCCCGCATTCCGCTTACGCCCGTATTTTATCAATCGGCTCGGCTTTTAATGCGCACATTGCGTGAGTTTTCAAAACAGAATAAAAAAGAACGTCCTAAAAATGTTCGTTTAGTCCAAAGCAGGGACAGCCGGTAAAGGGAAAGAGTCGGGAATTTCGAACCCCTTGTCGCGGATTTTGGCGATATTTCTTCGGATAAATCGGACGATCATCTCCGCGGAAATCGCAAAGATAATGCCCGGATTTGAGGCAAGACGCTGTCCGATAAAAATTTCGCCTTTATAGGGGCGGCGTAAATCAATAAACGGATCTTTCGATTTTAAATCCGGTCGTAAAAAATATTGTGACTGAGCGCTCAGAGCGGTTGCCAGACCGACTAATTCAAAATTGGGCGGACCGTCGCGCATCGCCAGGATTATTCCTCCGCTTACTCCCTGATTCATTGTGGTATTAATTAAAAAATTATGAGCGTCATCGCGATTCGGTTCGCTGACCACGGTCGAAGCGAGCAATAACTTTCCCTGCGGAAAACCGATTAAATAGACAAACGTGCCCCAATGTAATTCCGACGCCCGTCCGAAAGGATATTTAAACACGGGCAAATCTGTCTTCGGAATTTTGTGCAATTTAACGCCCACTAATGCAAGATCATTCTCCGTGTCCCTGGCAAGGATAACCGGCTGCGCGCTGCGCGGAATGGAAATTACGTTTATGGTCTGCTTTATTTTCACTGAAAAAGTATGAACATAACGCGAAGGTTCGGACGGTCTGTTCTCCAGAGCATAGTACGAAAGCACGGTATCGGGATGGTAAACGATGTGATTACTCGTCAAAAACAGCAGCTCCTTTTTTCGGTGAAAAATTGTTGTAGCGGTGCCGGTTGAAGGACGTTCATAAATATATTCCGCAAGCGCCTTCTGTTTTATATTTTGCGAATTGAGTTGTTCTTTGGTTACGCTGTCTTCAAGGCTGAATTGATAGGCTTTGTAAAAGGAAAGAGAAGAAATCAGTTTTAGCGAAGGGATAATCTGCTCCAAATACTTTGAAGTATTTAAAACCGGAAATTCGGAATCGTATTCGCCGTCTTTCACAAACCTAATATCCGCGGCGGGTTTGCGCGCCTGAAATGAACAGGAAAAAAGTAATGCCAATAAAACAATGCTGAATTTTAACATAGTCCTCACAAAGGCTTAAAAGTTTATTATTAATATATTAAATCGGAATACCCAACGCCAATAATTTAAGTTCAATACAACGCAGGACTAATCCGACTGTTTAAACTGCTGAAAGAGATTTACTATTCCCTGTTTACGCCATGAAAATCCAAAGGTTGTCTTAACTCTTTTAAAACATTTGCTTAAAAAGATGAAACTCAATAATTTAAAAAAATACTGTCGGCATTAAACTTAATGACGCATGCGATTTAACGTCAGAGTTTTATGAAGACCGTTTGAATGTCAAAATAAGAGAGGTTGCCTTAATTCTGATTTTAACATTAAAGGCGGCACACTTAATTAAATCGGACTGGATTCCACAGGAGGTTGTCTTATGAAAGTATCCTTATTTGTTAAATGGATTCTTCTAATCACTCTGTTTTTGGGATTGGCGAGTTGTACGCAGCCCAAAGCGAAACAGAGTCCAAAAAATATTATTGTCTTTATTTCGGACGGCTGCGGCTATAATCATGTTAAAGCCGCCGGACTGTTCGAGTTTGGCGCGGAAGGAAAACAGGTCTATCAACAATTTCCAGTGCGCTACGCGATGAGTACGTTTCCGGCGGACGGCATCGGATATGATCCGCAAAAAGCCTGGGCTGATTTCGGATATGTGCTGCAAAAACCCACCGATTCCGCGGCTTCGGCAACTGCGCTTTCTTCCGGAATAAAAACTAAAAACGGTATTCTGGGAATGGATTCCACATTTACTCCCGTGGAAAATATAGTTGAACGCGCGGAAAAAGCAGGCAAGGCTACCGGCGTGGTTACAACCGTTCCTTTTGATCACGCCACTCCGGCGGGATTTGTGGCGCATAACAAAAGCCGCGGAAATTATCCGGAGATCGCCCATGAAATGATCTTTCAATCGGGAGTAGATGTGATTATGGGAGCCGGACACCCGCAATTTGACGAAGACGGAAAACCGTTGGATCAGCCTAATTTTAAATACATTTCGGAAGAAGACTGGAAAATTCTGGTAGCGGGTAAAGCCGGAAACGACGCCGACGGAGACGGTTCGATCGATTACTGGAAATATATTGAAAAAGCGGATGATTTTCGTGATTTGGTTTGGGGCGAAACGCCCAAACGCGTGTTCGGATTGGCAGAAGTTGCTTCCACATTGCAGGAAAATCGTTCGGGCGACGCCATGGCAGACGCTTTTACGGTGCCTTTTATTAAGAACGTGCCCACCTTAAAACAAATGACACTGGCGGCAATCAATGTATTGGATGAAGATAAAGACGGTTTCTTTCTGATGGTTGAAGGCGGAGCGGTGGACTGGGCGAGCCATGCAAATCGTCCCGGACGGCTAATCGAAGAGGAGATGGATTTTAACAAAGCCGTTCGCGCAGCCGTTCAATGGGTAGAACAAAACAGCTCATGGGATGAAACGCTGATTATTGTAACTGGTGACCACGAAACCGGATATTTGACCGGACCCGGAGCTAATCCCCAGGTGAAAGCCGGACAATCGTTGAGCGTCGATCAAATATGGACTCCGCTTGTCAATAACGGTAAAGGTAAAATGCCCGGCATGGAGTTCCATACCCGCGGTCATACCAATTCCTTAATCCCCTTCTTTGCCAAAGGCGTGGGAAGCGAGCTGTTTAACAAAGAAACGGACGGAAGCGATCCCGTGCGGGGAGCATATATCGATAACAGCGATGTGGGAAAAGTTTTAAAAGCGCTCTGGGAATAATTCTTTGTACTCCGATGTTTTATTACGCAATATTTGAATTCTGAACAAATAACGTTGGTTTAAAAAGTCGGAGGAATAAAACATGGCAGACAAAGAATTGCTTACTACAGGCAAAATGGCAAAAGAGTGGGAAGTGCCGCCTAAACTGGTAAAATCGGTTATCCAAAAATTAAACCTTCAGCCGGATGTGAAAAAAGGTAATTGCAGTTATTATTATCGCGAAACAGCGGAAAAGATAAAAAGCGAATTGGGAAAGTAATCCGTAAAATATTAAGAGATTTTTTCGAGAAATTTAACAGCCCTCATAAAGCGGATTCCGCGGGGGCTGTTTTTTATTCATCCGTCATAAAATTTTAGTAACCGGCGCGTGATGAGTGACATGGTATAAAATGACAAAGTCGTAATGCGTGATGCGTAATGCGTGACGCGTGATGAGTAACAGAGTAACAGAGTTACCAAGTAACAAAGTGACGAGTGACTGGAGAAGCCGCTTAACCCTTATACGCTTAACGATTAACGAATTCCGTGACGCATAATACGTAACAAGTAACGAGTGACAAGTAACAAAGTGACAAGGTAACTTGCAACCTGTAACTTGTAACCCTTACACCCTTAACCCTTAACCATTGACAAATTCCGCCCAAAAAAGCAGTAATTTAAGTGTTAATTCTCTATCAAAAACCGAAAAAAATTTGTTTTTTCTTTCACATGGTGTTATATTCTACACGGAGGTAGAAGTAATGAGATTTCAAAAAACAACCGAATATGCAATCAGGGTAATGGTCTTTTTGGCGAGCTATCCGGAGCAACGTTTTTCCGTCAATGTGCTGCATAAAAAGTTGAATATTCCGTACAAGTACCTTGGTCGGTTAATGCACACTCTTTCTCAGACCGGTATGGTTGAAGTGGAGCAGGGCAAACACGGCGGCTATAAGGTGAATTCGAATCTCGATAAAATCTATCTTTATCAGGTAATCGGCGCGGTTGAGGGTCTTGAAAATTATGACCGGTGCATTTTGGGATTTCCCGAATGTTCGGATGAAAATCCCTGCCCGCTGCATAAGGCATGGCTGGAGCGCAGAGAAGCCATTAAAGAGATGATTTACAATACAACGTTGGCGGATCTGACGGTAAACACTCAGTAATTATTTTTTTAGATAAATATACCATACGTAGGTAGAATAAAGTTGAAAGCGAGGAAATTATGAGCGAAGTAATAAATAACAGACAGGAACGAATAGAGATAATGAAAACATTGATTCGTCGTTTGCACGAGGGAGCCAATGAAGAAGTCGTTCGGAAACAATTGGAAAGCATGCTTTCCGAAGCGGATTATTCCGATGTGTTCCGGATGGAAATTCAATTAATGGAAGAGGGTATTGCTCAGGAGAGTATAGCCGACTTATGCGACACGCACACCAAAGTATTGAAGAAACATCTTGATTTACAGGAAACTCCGCAAACGGTTCCCGGGCATCCTGTTCATACTTTTGTGCAGGAAAACAGCGAATTAAACAAACGAATCGCGCAAATTCGTCATTTAATAGAACAAATAAAGGCTAAGGATGACGATGAGGATGTTACCTCAGTGATGCTTGAAATTCAAGCCAAATTCAATGATCTGATGGATATCGATAAGCATTACCGCCGAAAGGAGAATTTATTATTTCCTTTTTTTGAAAAAAATAATATGACCGGTCCGCCCTCGGTTATGTGGGCAAAACACGATGAGGTTCGTTCTTATTTAAAAAGTTGTATTGAGGCGTTGCAGCAAATAGAATCCATTAAAGCGGGCGAAGCAAAACCGTTTACTCAATTGGCAATAGAACCGACGGTTGAGGCGATTGAGGGAATGATTTACAAAGAAGAAAAAATACTTTTCCCAATAGCAATCGATCTTTTAACCGAGCAGGAGTGGTATGAAATCTATTATCAGAGCGACGAAATCGGTTACTGTTTGTACGATCCGAAATTTGAATGGGTGCCCGAAGGCGGGATTCAGCAGCCTGTTGAACAAATCAGAGCCAATGATAATGTCATTTCCATGCCGACCGGCAGATTTAGCCTGTCGCAGTTAATCAGTTTGTTTAAGACCTTACCGGTAGATTTGACTTTTGTTGACCATGAAGACACGGTTCAATATTTTAGTCCGGGCAGAAGCAGGATATTCGATCGTTCACGTGCAATTTTAGGTCGTAAGGTGCAATATTGTCATCCCCCCAAAAGTGTGCACATCGTAAACCAGATTATCAGCGATTTTAAAGCCGGAAAGCAGGATCAGGCACGCTTCTGGATTCAATTGAACGGGCGTTTTATTCATATCGTTTATTATGCCATGCGGGACGATCAGGGTAACTATTTGGGAACTCTGGAAGTTACTCAGGACATAACAGAGTTACGCAAGTTAGAAGGCGAACAACGTCTTTTAAATTATGATCAAAATTAACGGAGGAAACAAATAATGAAGACCATAAATATTCAAAGCACAACCCGTTTGGGGATTTTACTAAAGACATTCCCGGCGTTAGAGGAGACCATCATCAAAATGTCTCCGGTCTATAAAAATTTAAAGAATCCCATTTTGCGGCGGACGGTGGCTAAAATTGCCACGCTGGAAAAAGTGGCGGAAATCGGCGGAATACCCGTCACCGAATTTGTCAATCGTTTGCGAACAGAGGTGGGACAGGATACCCTCGAATCCGACGCGAATCAGGAAAATGCTCCGGCAATTTTGAAAGAAGACCCGGGCTGGATTAAAGGCGAGCCCGCGGAAATTCTCGACGGAGTGGAGATGCTTAATCGCGGCGAGCATCCGCTTGGCAAGATACAGCAAATAATGCAGGGACTGGAAAAGGGAAAATTTATTTTGCTTGTAACAAATTTCAAACCCGTGCCGTTAATCGAAACCATGGCGCAGCAAAAATATCCTGTCCATTATCGGCAGGATCCCGATCAAAAGGATCGTCACTTAACATTTATCGGCAAACAATAAGAATTGAGGCTTCATGAGAGAAGGCGTCTTATGAAACGAAGTAAGTATCTGGAAACCCTTTCCTGGGAACATCATAACGGTCTTGTGCTGTCTTATCGTTTAAAAAAGGGCATGGAGTTGAATGTCCCGATTGAGGAGTTAAAAAACTATCTGCTTTATTTGTGGACCAATTCCGTCAGTCATCATTTTAAGCACGAAGAGCAGCACCTTGCCGTAATGAACGAAAAGATTAAAGACAGGGAGCTTTTAGACAGAATGTTAAAGGAGCATCGGGAATTCTACCGGCTTATCGAAAGTCTGAGCGGCGAAACGGACGATAACAATAAAAAGAAGTTAATCGAAGAATTTACCGCCAATCTTGAAGCGCATATTCGTTTTGAAGAGCGGGAGTTGTTCCCTTTTATCGAACAGCATTTTCCCGAATCGAAACTTGCTTCTATCGGCAGGATATTGCATAAATATCACAAGCCTGTTGATATGAGCTGGGAAAACGAGTTCTGGAAAGAGGTTAAGACGCGAAAAAACTAAATAACGTTCCGAAGGTTATAGGTAAAATCATTTGTCAGGGAAAGAAGGGTGATTTTAAAAAAGATATACCGCAAAAGTCGTTGGCTGCATAAATACCTGGGATTAATACTTGTTCTCTTTTTAATGTGGATGAGTGTCTCGGGAATTGTTTTAAATCATCCGGAATGGGTAGCCGGGGTATCGGTTCCTTCGTGGATGGTTCCTCCTTCTTACAAAATAGATAACTGGAACCGCAGCAGTTTAATCGGATTGCGGTACTTGCCGGACAACCCGAATTTGTATTACATCTATGGTAAAAAAGGCGTCTGGAAAACCGAAGACGGCGGCAAAACGTTTGCGCCCTTGGACAAAGGTTTCCCGAAATCACGCTATTACCTGAAAACCAATTATTTGTTTTTGTGGACTAAAGAGAGCCCGTTTTTAATGGCGGCGACCGACGGCGGATTATTTAAAGCGGACCTTAAAACGGAGGAATGGCGAAAAATCCCCTTAGGCAACCCTTCCGAAAAGGTTAAAAAAATTCTGCGGGTCGGCAAAGAGCTGATTGTATTCACGGAATCAAACGTCTATCGTGCGCCGTTCCCGTCGGAGAATCTGAAATTTGAGCCGCTTATCGTCGCCAGAAACGAACCTGAACAACGGGTTACTCTTGTTAAACTGTTTTTTGATCTGCACGACGGTAAAGTGTTGGGGCTGGCTGGGAAATTATGGATTGATGTTATGGGGATTATTCTCTTTTTTCTTAGTTTTACCGGATTTTACATCTGGTTTAATCCCTGGCGGTGGAGAAAGCGGCAAAGAAGGTTTAATCAGATTGCCTCGATCGAGAAAATAAAGCGCGTTCGTTTTCTGCTAAAATATCATCTAAAATTAGGCATCTATGTGGCGTTTTTTTTCCTGATCTTAGGAGCCACCGGTTTTTTTATGCGTCCTCCCTTTTTAGCGGCAATCGCCACGGGCACGATACCCGCCAAATACTATCCGGGAAAACTCTCTCAGAATCCCTGGAAAGAAAAAATTCATACCGCTCTTTACGATTCGCTCAGAAATCGGATTTTGATTTCAGCCACCGACGGTTTGTGGCAGGGTAAAGCCGATTTTAGCGAACCTTTTGAAAAAACGAATTATCGCGTCCCGATATTTGTAATGGGACCCACTTACTTTGAGGTGACCGACGAACAGAAATATCTGATCGGCTCGTTCAGCGGTTTGTTTTTACTCGATCCGGATAAAAATACCTCCGTTGATCTCATTTCCGAAAAGCCGGTCGTGGAATTCTCCGTAATACGTCCCGGAAAATGGATGGTGACCGGCTACTTTACATTGCCCGACGGACGGCAATACATTACCACCCACGATTCCGGCTTACACGTCCTTCAAAACGAGGGAAAAAATTTTGCCTTTCGCTTACCTGAAAAGATGAACAGAGAATACACGCTTAGTTTATGGAACTTCATGTTTGAGTTACACAACGGGCGGATTTTTCAGGATTTAATCGGCAGTTGGTACATTCTTATTGCACCGCTTGGTTCTTTATTATTTTTTATCATTACCCTCAGCGGAATTTTTGACTGGTTCTGTATTAAACTGCGGAAGGAAGCCAAAAAGAAAAATAAACCGGACTTTAGATATCAAAAAAGCCTGCAAAATAGTGATAACTGAAAGGAGAAATAATGTTTGTTCGATTATTACCGGTAATTTTTGCGGATCTCTTATTTGCCGCACACATCTTGCGCTTTAACGGTATTTTGCCGGCGCTGTTAATCATTCTTTTAATACCAACCTTGTTCATAAAAAAACCGTGGATTCTTTTATCGTGGCAGGTTTTAACGGCAGTGGCGATAATCGAGTGGATCCGAACGACCGTTATGTTTGTGCAATTTCGTTTGGCAATGCACTTGCCTTACGTGCGATTAACTGTTATTATGGGGATAGTCATCCTTTTCAACCTGTTCATCCTGTTCTGGCTGCGTTCTTCAAAAACGCGTTCGTTTTATGAATTTAAAGAAGAATGATTCTTTTTAAATAAAACGGAGTATTGCAATTCGGGAATAATAAGACTTAAATTACGGAAGAATGCGATTAATCGTGAACGATGATGTATTTTCATTTGCGTGTTTTTGTAAAAATCGTTTCTTGTTGCAATCTGTTATGACTTTTTCAAAGCGGACTTTTTTCACAGACACAGAAAAATATCTTTATTTTATTCGATTTACGGGAGGTTCTGTTAAACGGACAAATACGGACACTGCGCTTTTTGGCAGAGCTTTGATGTGTCAATGTTTATGAAAGGAGGTGAGGAAAAAGTTAATACTACAATGTAATAATTGATTTCAGGAACCAACCAAAAACTAAAGAAGGAGGAAGAATGAAGGTCGTTTTAAGTTTCATCGTGCTTTTTTCTCTGTCAGCCATAGTTCTGGGTCAGGATTGCGTTCAGTGCCATACAAAGACCACTCCCGGGATTGTGAATGACTGGAAAATAAGCAAGCACAGTGAGAACGAGGTGGATTGCGCTACCTGTCACGGCTCGAAACACAATTCTGCCGCTGATGTCGCCAATGTAGAGCTGCCCACTCCCGAAACATGCGCCACCTGTCATGACGATCAGGTGCAGCAATTCAAACGCGGCAAACACGCGCTCGCCTGGGCTGCGATGAACGCCATGCCAACCATTCACTGGCAAAACATGCAATTGACCGAAGGTATGAAAGGATGCGGCGGATGCCACAAAATCGGTTTGAAGTCGGCGGAAGAGATTAAAGCGTTGAAAAAGGACGGCGCGGGTTTTGGGGTCGCTTCCTGCGACGCCTGCCATACAAGGCATACATTTTCCGCTGAAGAGGCAAAACAGCCTCAGGCTTGCCAAACCTGCCACATGGGCTTTGATCATCCCCAATGGGAAATGTATTCTTCTTCAAAACACGGGGTTCGCGCCCTGCTGAAACAAATCGGAAAGCTTCCGGAAAGCGCCTCGGCTCCCACCTGCCAAACATGCCACATGCCTAAAGGAGATCATGAAGTGCGCACCGCCTGGGGATTTTTGGCGGTTCGTACAGACGGACTGGCTCCTTATCCAGGAGAAGACCCCGAGTGGTGGAAAGACCGGGTTACCATTTTACAGGCGCTGGGCGTGCTCGATCCCGAAGGTAAACCCACCGCAAGATTAGACGTTGTTCAAAAAGCCGACGTAGCCAGGCTGACCAAAGAGTCTTTTGACAAAGAACGAAACAAGATGATTAAAGTGTGCAGCGACTGCCATTCCGAAAATTTTGCCAAAGCCGAACTGGAAAAGGGCGATAAACTGATTCAGGCGGGAGACAAACTGTTGGCGCAAGCCATCCGAATTGTCGCCGATTTGTACAAAGACGGCATCTTGAAAAAACCGGAAAGCTATGCCAGCGCTTTTCCCGATCTGCTGACTTTTCACGACGCGCCTACCACAATCGAACAGCGGCTCTTTTTAATGCATCTCAAACACAGAATGCGTTTATTCCAGGGCGCTTTTCATAATAATCCGGATTATTCTTTGTGGTACGGTTGGAGCGAAATGCAACGCGATTTGACGGAGATTAAAGAAAAGGCTCAGGAACTGCGGGAAAGAGCCAATCGGAAATGACCCCATGCACCGGCAAATGAGCGTTTAAGCGGTTTTTTAACAGTAAACGCGCATTTTTTAACTTACCTCGATCCGCAGAATTTATGAATTCGGCGGATTGAGGTATTTTTTTGAAATCGGAAGAATATCCCTGCCTCATCAATATAATAACACTATAGTCCTTGTTTTTTTCGGCGGAATTTGTCAATGGTTAAGGGTGTAAGGGTTAAGGGTTATGGGTTGCAGGTTACCTTGTCACTTTGTTACTTGTCACTCGTTACTTGTTACGTATTATTCGTCACGGAATTCGTTAATCGTTAATCGTGTAAGCGTGCTTCCCCATCTTCGTTTAACATTCAATATCAC
>JAJRSN010000475.1 GCA_024278715.1 Calditrichota bacterium | reverse complement strand
TTTGATAATCAAATTTTTTATTGTTTTACGATGAAATTGAAAACCCGTTCGATGGCGAAAATCGAACGGGTTTTTTCTTATTTTTGAGAAAAAAGTGAATGCTTTCACCAAGCTTTGAGAAAATATTCTTTTGATCCGAAAATCCTCTTTTTACCTCTTGCCTGAATTTGCAAGCTTTATTCGACGCGATCTTTTTTAAAAAAAGTGGTACATATTTTGCCTTCAATAATTAAAATTTGGAAAAGGAATTGCAATATGACCCAAAATTGTGAAACAGGTCGCGTTAAAAAAATTGACGATCAATTCATAGAAATCGAAATGGAGAGTAAGGCGGAAGAATGCCACAAATGCTCCATGAGCTTTTTATGCGGTATGGGTCCGGGAGAACGAATAGCAAAGTTTCCCCATTCCGAAATCAACGTACCCTTGCGGGTGGGGCAACGGGTGGAAATTCGCTTCGAGCGAATTATCGGAACTTCGTTTTTACTTTACATTTTTCCTTTAATCCTTTTTATCGGAGGTTTGCTTGTTGCCCGTTACTGCTTTGGTATTCAAAATGAACTGAAGTTGTTCGGCATCGGGGTCGCGGGTCTGTTTGTGGCATTTGCGATTGTGCGCTTATTAAGTCAGCGGCTGAGCAAGAAAAATTATCGTATTAAGATTAATCCGATTTGAATTTTAGCATGGAGAGAAACGGATGTTTGAAATTGTCATTCCGGGTTTGATTTTAGCCGGTTTTGCTTTGATCTCCGCTTCCGGGCTATTCGTCGCTTCTAAAAAATTTTACGTTTATGAAGATCCGCGTATCGACGAAGTTGAAGAATTATTACCCGGCGCCAATTGCGGAGGGTGCGGCTTTGCCGGATGCCGGGCTTACGCTGAAAATGCCGTAAATAATAAGACCGTCGATCCTCCCTGCCCGGTGGCAGATGCCGAAGCCATGCAAGCCGTCGCTAGGCTTCTTGATCTTGAAGTTGAGGTTAAAGAAAAACAGGTCGCCACATTACTCTGTAAAGGCACGCATGAAAACAGCCGGTCAGTCATGGAATATTATGGCATCGACGATTGCTGGGCTGCCATGTTGGTCGCCAATAGTCTTAAAGCCTGCGCCTTTTCCTGCCTTGGGCTCGGATCGTGCGTTCGGGCTTGCAGTTTTGACGCCATGCTTTTAAAAGACGGCATTGTTGTTATCGATGAAGAAAAGTGTACGGGCTGTGGAATGTGCCTTCAGGCATGTCCTAAAAATCTGCTTTTTATGAGACCGGTTTCGGGTCAGGTGATTGTTACCTGCAGCAATACCGATCGCGGGGCAGACGCGCGCAAAGCCTGTAAAATTGCCTGCATCGGATGTATGAAATGCGAAAAATCATGCCATCAAAACGCCATTCACGTTAATGATTTTCTGGCATCGATTGATTACGAAAAATGCACCAATTGTGGGGACTGTGTCGCTGCCTGTCCTACCAATGCCATAGAAATGCGAGGTCAGGAGGTCTATGTTACAGCTTAGAACATTCAAACGAGGAGGCATTTATCCTCCGCATGAAAAACTTTCCGCCGATGCAAAAATTATTTTCGGCGAGATTCCGGGAAATTTGCTCATCCCCGTTAATCAGCACATCGGACGACCTTTAAAAATAACAGTCAAAAAAGGGGACGCGGTAAAAAGAGGCGATCTTTTAGCCGAATCCACGGGATTTATTTCCTCGAACGTTCATTCTCCGGTTGACGGAAAAGTTCTTAAAATATTCCGTTTTCCGCTTTTGGGAGGATTGATTCGCGAGGTTATTCAAATACAACCGACCGAACCGGGTAAAAGTTTTAAAGAAGTTCTGGAAAGCGATCCCTACTTCGATATCGATATTGGCTCGTTGACTCCCGAAGCGATCCGCAAACGGATTGAAGAAGCCGGCATCGTCGGAATGGGCGGCGCCGGATTTCCGACCCATGTAAAGCTATCGCCTCCGCCAGAAAAGAAAATCGACGCGCTTATTATCAACGGCGCCGAGTGCGAACCCTATATTACTGCCGATCACCGCGTAATGGTCGAGAGAAGCAGTGAAATTATCAAAGGAATCAAAATTTTACAACGTCTTTTCGAAAACGTTCCCGTTTATATCGGAATCGAAGAAAACAAACCCGATGCCTTAAAAATTCTTGACGAACTGGTCAGCAAAGACGGCGATATTTTAATCGTGCCGTTAAAGGCAAAGTATCCGCAGGGCGGCGAAAAGCAGTTGATCAAAGCGGTGCTCAACCGCGAGGTTCCTTCCAAGGGATTACCGATGGATGTGGGAGTTGTGGTTCAAAACGTGGCGACGGTGCTTGCCGTTTACGATGCATTTTATTACAACCGTCCGCTCACCGAACGGGTGGTCACGGTTTCGGGAAATGTGGTTAATCAACCCGGTAATATTTTGCTGCCTGTGGGTACTCCCGTTTCTTATGTTGTAAAGAAGTTTGAAATTGATGTGCAGAAAGTTCGGTTACTGATCGCCGGTGGTCCGATGATGGGCAGAACGTCGCATTCGTTTGAAAGTCCGGTTACAAAAACCACTTCGGCGTTACTGTTTTTTGACAATCGCGTTTTTGCGGAACGTCGGGAAAATCCATGCTTGCGGTGTGGAAGTTGTCTCAGGGTCTGTCCTATGGGATTGGATGTTGCGCTTTACACACAAATGATAAAGGCGGATAAAATAGCGCCGGAGGCAAAGGACCACATTCAGGATTGCATTGAATGCGGGAGCTGCGCTTTTGTTTGCCCCGCGGATCGTAGGTTGGTTCAGTGGATGCGTTTAGGTAAAACCATAATAAGAAGAGAGAATTAGAAGTGGAAGCAAACGGCGTATTGATAATGGATTCTTCGCCATTGGGGCGAACAGGTGAGTCAACACGCAAGATAATGTTTACTGTGTGTCTTACGCTTGTTCCGGCTTTGGCTGTCTCGGTTTGGATGTTTGGCTGGGATGCGGTTAGAGTATTGGTTTTAACCGCTGTTTTTACCGTCGGCGTCGAAGCTCTGATCGCAAAATTTTCAAATACAAAAATAGATTATCTTGACGGCAGCGCTTTGCTTACCGGAATTTTATTAGCAATGAACGTTCCTTCCAATGCTCCCTGGTGGATGTTGTTGATCGGAGCGGTTGTAGCCGTTGTGATCGGCAAGCAGGTGTTCGGAGGTTTGGGACAGAATATCTTCAATCCCGCCCTGGTGGCGCGCGTTTTTCTGCTCATCTCCTTTCCCATGCAGATGACTTCGTGGCCCCTGCCCGGCGCTTTTGACGGAACAACCGGAGCGACTCCTTTGGGTATCTTAAAAACCGAAGGAATCGGCGCGATAAAAACTATCGGTGTGGGCGATCTGGCTATGGGACACATCGGCGGTTCGCTGGGTGAAATTTCCGCTCTGGCGCTGCTGATCGGTTCGCTTTATCTTTTTTACAAAAAATACATCACCTGGGAAATTCCCGTTGCCTTTATCGGAACGGTGTTTGTTTTTACGGGCGCTTTTTACCTGATCAATCCCGCCCAATACGCCAGCCCGGTGTTCCATATTTTTACCGGAGGACTCTTTCTCGGCGCTCTGTACATGGCAACCGATATGGTGACATCGCCTTTGAGCTTTAAAGGAAAATTATTGTTTGGTTTTGGCTGCGGATTTTTCACAGCCTTAATTCGCCTTTTCGGGAGTTATCCGGAGGGCGTTTCTTTTGCCATTCTTTTTATGAACGCTTTTGTGCCTTTGTTAGATCGTTATTTTCCGGACAAAAAATTTGGGATGGTAAAAAATGGATAAACAAGAAAGCGGAATTCGAATTATCGGCGTGCTGGTGTTGATTGCCTTTTTTGCCGCCGCGCTTCTGGCGTACGTGAATAAGATTACCCGCGATCCGATTGCCAGAAATATGAAAGAAGAAACCAAGCGGGCGGTTAGAATCGTATTGAATACGTTAGGAGAAATTCATTATCCGGATGATCCCGCATTAAAAAAATTAAATGATTTTGAAGCCCGATATTTTCCTGCCGTCGGAAAAGACAGCGCGCTGGTCGGCTACGCGATTATCGTAAAGGCTCCCAACGGCTTCGGCGGCGATTTTGATCTGATGGTCGGGATCGATTCCACAGGCAAGGTGTTGGATACTTACGTTTTGAATCATAAAGAGACGCCCGGTCTGGGCGACAACATGAAGAAGGAAGATTTTAAAAAGCAGTTTCGCAACCGAACATTAGAAAACACCAAATGGATGGTTAAAAAAGACGGCGGAGATATCGACGCCCTGACCGCTGCTACCATTACCTCTCGCGCCTTTACGAGCGGCGTAAAAAGAGCGTTACTAACATTTAAAGCGCTTCATAAGGGGAAACAAAAATGAACGTTAAAGAGAAATTGTTAAAATCCTTTTTTGTCGAAAATCCGGTGACTGGTTTGTTGTTGGGATTGTGTCCTACGCTGGCGACAACAACCTCCGCCGAAAACGGTCTTGGAATGGGATTGGCAACGACCTTTGTGCTTGTTTCGTCGAATGTAGTAATTTCTTTGTTGAGAAACGTTATTCCCAATCGGGTGCGAATTCCCTCTTTCATCGTGGTGATCGCAACCTTTGTGACAATTGTTGATATGGGAATGCAGGCAACGCTTTATGATCTGCACAAAACATTGGGATTGTTCATCCCGTTGATTGTGGTAAACTGTATTATTCTGGGAAGAGCAGAGGCGTTTGCTTCCAAAAATAATTTATGGGATTCGTTTCTTGACGGCTTGTTTATGGGATTGGGATTTACATTCAGCCTTTTTATTTTAGGCAGCGTACGCGAAATTCTTGGCACCGGAAACTGGCTTGGCATGGCGCTTGTGCCCGGCGATTGGAGCACCATTCTGGTTTTTGTGCTTGCTCCGGGCGCTTTTCTTTCGCTCGGCTTTATTCTGGTCGGTATGAACAAAATTGCTCGGGTTATTGAAGGGGGCAAATAATGACAGATTTAGCTTTGATAATCGTTAGCGCCGTTTTTGTCAATAATGTAATCTTTTCGCGTTTTTTGGGACTGTGTCCTTATTTCGGCGTGTCCAAAAAATTAGACACGGCAATCGGCATGTCCATGGCGGTGATTTTTGTGCTCACGCTGGCTGGCACCATAACTTACATCATTCAAACATATCTGCTCGTTCCCCTGAATATCGGTTATTTGCAGACGATTGCCTTTATTTTGATTATTGCCTCTCTGGTTCAATTTGTTGAAATCGTAATGAAAAAAGTAGCTCCCACGCTTTACCGCGGTTTGGGTATTTTTTTGCCGCTGATTACCACAAACTGCGCGATTTTGGGTATCTCCATTCTGTCGGTTCAGTTCAAATACGATCTGATCGAGACCATTATCTTTTCGTTCGGGTCTGCTTTGGGTTTCGGATTGGCATTGATTATTTTTTCCAGCGTGCGCGAAGCTCTGGATACGCGTGAAATTCCGAAAGCATTTGTCGGCGCGCCAATCGCCATGATTGTGGCGGGTATTCTTGCCATGGCGTTTATGGGATTTTCAGGAATGGTAAAATAAGCTTTGAACATCATTTGGTGCTCCTCCTAAACACAAATGATCGAGCCCACCATTAGCACCGGGTGGGCTCTTTTTTTTACTCTGCGAAAATTAAGCGGATGAAAAAGCAAAGCGCGGATTTTTTACCTGAGTTGCGTTAAAAGCTAAAGCCTTAAATTTTGCAAAGAAGAATACGCAAAGATTATCCTGAAACCGTGAATTGAAAAGGAAACAAAGTCTCCGATTCTATTAACAAAAACACGAAATAAAAATCGCCGCACATTTTGCGTAATCTGCGATTAAATTGTTGTTTTTACGAAGTTTTATTCTAAGGCAGGGAATTCCGAAAAAATAATTTTATTTTTTTACAAATACCCTAAATAATTTTTGTATCTTAAAAAATATTTCTTATTTTATTAACGTAAAAATATTCTTTTAGGCATGGTTAAAATGTGGCACTCGAACAAAATAAATTTACTCGTCTTATACACCTTTCCGCCCATCAGGTTATCCAAATTCGGCTGACTTTTGCCCTTCAGAGGCAATACTAAAATAGTTCCATTATCATTTGTAAGCGCACTCTAAATGTCTTTTCGAGCGAAGCGGGAAATCTTTTAACCGCAGCAAGAGCAAAAGATTTTTTATCGCCACGCCACTCGAAAGGAAAGTCAGAGACATTTTAGAGCGGGCACATTTGTTTTTTGAAAAAAAGTCAGAGACTAAATTAAGCGATTTTTCGTCTGTGTAATTGCGGGCGATCTCGAAAATTAACAAAACGACATTGTTTGTTCCGTAAATTCAAAATTGAACGGCAGTAATTAAAAACACGACAGGCTTCATAAATTCGCATTACATAGCCCATAGCCGCTTAATTTAGCCTAAAGTATTTTACTTATTATTGTGAAAAATATCATTTTAGGGGTGTAATCATGGAAACGTATGATCTTAAAAAGACTTTTATCCCGTTTTTCGTAATATTAATGCTTTTTTTAACAACCTCTTTATTCTCCCAGTCAACGTTGGATTGTTCCTTGTGTCATAAGGAGGAACACAATTCATGGATAACGAGCAAACACGCCGATACCCAAAATGACGTCGCCGACGAGCTTGCCGAAGAGTGGGCGGGATTTTTGCCTGACTCGGTAATATTGGGTTCGGAAGGGGAAAACTGCGTCGCCTGTCATTCGCCTTCGGCGGTCAGTGCGCTGGGAGGCATGACCGAAGTTGAAGTGCTTTCGCACTTTTTTTCGTTGACGGACGGAAAGTTTACCGATACGACCAAGGCGCTTGATACCGAGAATTGGCCGCATGTGGCGTGTGTTAGCTGCCATGATGTGCCTGCCGATCATCCCGGAACGCTGCCGACTCTTGCCATTTTTAATTCAACGACCGTGCAGTACGATTCGGTTCGCAATCCAAGTTATTTATGCGGGCAATGTCACGGCACTATTCGCTTCGCTGATACGGATCATCGGCTTTTCGACGGCTGGCTGCTTAGCAGACACGCAAGTGAAGGGCAGATTGACGTGGCGTCGGAATTGGCGGAAGAATGGGCTGGCAGTACGCCGGACGAAGTTATAAACGGTCCCGATGCCGAAAACTGCATTGCCTGTCACGCGCCGACGGCTGTTTTAACGGAAGAAGATATGACCGAAGCTCAGGCGCTCGATCACTTTTTCTCCACGTCGGGCGGAGTTTTCGGGGAAGACACGGCGCCCGTCGATACGCTGCATTGGCCTGGAGTCGCCTGTACCGCATGTCACGATCCCATGCATCCGGATACGATTTCTTTTTTCAATTCCACGATCAAAGATTATCAGATAATGAGTTCCGCGCAGGAACTGTGCGGTCAATGCCATGGGAATTTGAGATTCCCGGATACGGACCATTTAAGCTATAATATCGAAGAGGGCACGGGCGGAATGGGAGTGCCGGATACATTAACAATGCCTGATGTGGAATGCACCGATTGCCACATGTATTCGAGTCCCGAAGAAGGCACCAATTCTTCGATGTACGCCGGTCATTCCTGGTCGGTATTTACCGAAGAATCCGACGGCAGCGTGATAGCTTCGTGTACAAGTTGTCATACCGGAATTAATGCCGATAAGGCGATGACTATTATTGAAAACTGGCAATCCGAATACGCGGAGCTGGATTCAATCGCTCAGGAGAAAGTTGAAATGGCGGACAGCTTTTTAGTCGGCAGCACGGATACTCTTCTGCTTAAATATCTGGAAGAAGCTAAACATAATCTTGCCTTCTCCGAATCGGATGAAAGCGGGGGAGTTCATAATCACAATTATACCATGTCGCTTCTTAACGATGCGGTTGCAAAATCGGATTTGATATTGACCGGAATAAATGAAACTCAGCCCGCGGTTGCCCGGAATTTTGAGTTGTATCAAAACTACCCGAATCCTTTTAACGGCTGGACGACCATTGCGTTTTACATTGCCGAACCGGGACGTTATGCGTTGGATATTTATAATGTGAAGGGTCAAAAAGTAAAAACACTGATCGATAAAAAACTGCAAAAACAATTATATTCCGTGCGTTTTAACGCCAATGATTTGAGCAGCGGAATTTATTTTTACAAACTAAGCGGTACGGGAGTTGTTAAGGTTAAAAAACTTATTCTGATAAAGTAAAAAAACAGATAAAGCAGCGGGTTTTTTTAGCCTGCTGCTTTTATGATTTTTGTTAAGGGTTAAGCGGCTTCTCCGGTCATCGTAATGCGTATAAATGATTATCGATATTTAATTAACTGTCATTAAAAAGAAGCAAAAATTCAAATTTTTAGATTTAATTCCGGATTTACGATTTTCCTCTTCCATTAATCTTGTTACGAGGAAAAAAAATAAACCCGCAAAGTTCTCAAAGAGACGCAAAGTACACAAAGGGAAAATAACTCATTACAGGTTTCCGCTTTCTGCTTTCTGCATTCTAACACTCATTTTTCGCCCTAAATTAAACAACAAAACTTCTAAACTTTGTAACTTGTTACTCGTCACTCGTTACATCTTTTTCACCCTTGCCCTGAAGGGCAGAGAAAAGGGGGAGGTCACTTGTTCCCAGCAATAAATTGCTGGGCTACTCTCATTCAATTCCTCCGGAATTAAAAATTAACCGTTTTATGTCATTTCAATCCCTACAATGCGGGAGAGGAACCTTTTTACTCAAATAGAACCAAAAGATTTCTCTTTGCTTCGCTCATCGAAATGAAAGAAATAGAGTTTTTTCACCAAATTTCTAATGTTACTTGCAACTTGCAACCTGCAACTCATTACGCATTACGCGTCACATGTCACGTCTTTTCACCCTTGCTCTGAAGGGCAGAGAAAGGGGGGAGGTCACTTGTTCCCAGCAATAAATTGCTGGGCTACTCTCATTCAATTCCTCCGGAATTTTTCTAAACAACTAAACCTTTCCCTCCCATCCCCCGACAATTCCAACTTTCCAACTTTGTAACTCTGTAACTTGTCACCCGTTACTTGTTACTCTGTCACTCTGTCACTTGTTACTCATCACGCATTACGCATCACGTTCCTTGTTACTCGTAACTCTTTCCCCGCCAGTATTGTTCTGATTAGTTTGAACGTTTTTTCGAGCGCGGCAGGATAGTTTGACTTTAACTCGGGGGAAAGGTGTTCCGAAATGTGCATTCCGTCATGAATGACGATTCCGATGACAATCAAACGCCGCGGCATGTTCAGGTTCATCTTTCTGCCGATGGCAAGCACGCTTTGAATTCCGATATAATGGGGGGAGCAACCTTTAATTTGGAGCGCTTCCTGATGAATAGGCAGTAATTGAATATGTCCGACGGGAAATTTTGCATCAATAACGGAATCGATAAAAATAACGCGATCGTAATTAATCAATAAATCGAGAAGATAAAGACCAGACTGGGATGAGGTTTTGCAGGTTATGTTTTTATCCTTCCGAAATTTATTTTCAAGATCGGAAACAAGACGAATTCCGATACTGTCGTCTCCCAATACGGGATTTCCCAGTCCGAGAATCAGGGTTTTCATTGCATCCCGTTAAAAGTTAAGTTACCGGTTAATTTGCGCTACTTTCTGCCCGTTTTGATTGAATATTTCGATCACCAGGGGCATTTCGCCGGGGAAGGAGTGAGTGGCGCAGGCATGGCAGGGGTCATAAGCGCGGAAAGCCATTTCTATTTGATTTAATATCCCGTCGTCATAATGTCCTTCTTTAATCAGACTTTTAGCGGCTTTATCGACAGACATGGCAATTCGGGCGGCGTTATTTTGTGTGGCGACAATCAGATTCGCTTTTGTAATGACCCCACGCTCGTCGGTCTGATAATGATGAAATAAAGTGCCTCTCGGCGCCTCGACGACTCCGATTCCTTCCTGCGGCGTTTTGTCTGGCAGAATACGAATCGAATCGCCGGTGATCTCCGGATCGCCTGCTAATTCGACAATACGTTCGGCTGCGTAAAGTAATTCGATTAACCGCGCCCAGTGATTTGCCAGGGTAAAATGCACTGGTTTGCCGCCTAAGGTTTCAAAATATTTCAGATAATATTCCTGCGCTTTTGGAGTTGCCATTCCGTCGGCGGCGTTCAATCGCGCTAACGGCGCAACACTGTAAATTCCGGAATCTTTTCCGTCTGCAAAACCTTTCCATCCTATATTTTTGAGAAAAGGAAACTTGACATAGGTCCAGGGCTCTGCGTGCTCCGCCACCATGTCGAGGTATTCCTGAGCTTTGAATTTTGCGTATTCATTTCCTTCCGGATCGACGACGCGAATCTGACCGTCGTAAAAATTGACATGATTATTTTTGTCAACCAGTCCCATATAATAGGTTCGGTGTGTATAAGCGTCCGAAGTAATGATATCCACATACGAAGAATCGGAAAGAACGACATCTTCAAATAATTTTAATGAAAAAAGGGCAAATTCCACGGCATCCTTACCGACTTTTACAAAGCGCTGTTGAACCTCTTCGGTCATCTTTTTTGAAACGCCGCCCGGAAGTCCCAGAACCGGGTGAATCACCTTCCCGCCCATTTCCGTGATTAATTCCCGAAGTTCCCGGCGCATGGCGATTACTTTTTTACCGGTTTCCAGACCAACTTTTTGGAGCACGCCCAAAATATTTCGCACTCCTTTGGGGGCGTTAGGACCAAGCACAAAATCGGGACCTCCCAAAAAGAAGAAGTGCAGCGCGTGATCTTCCACCATAAACGTGCTGTAAATAAGCTCGCGTATTTTTTTAGCCGTCGGCGGAGGATCAACTTTGTACAAATCGTCAAGCGCCTTTGTCGAAGCTATATGATG
>JAJRSN010000474.1 GCA_024278715.1 Calditrichota bacterium | reverse complement strand
TAACCGATAAAAGGTGATCAAAAATATCGGCTTGAATGGCTTCGTAATTTTCCCAGCGAATGTCATTGGTGAAAGCGTAAATTTCAATCGGCAGCCCTTGCGGACCAGGAGGAAGCTGACGTACCATTTTGGTCAGGTTCGGATTAATCTTCGGGTGATTTTTGATGTATTCAACCGTGTAAGCGCGGAAAGTGCCGATATTGGTCATTCGCCGTCCGTTGACTTTGACACGGTCGTCAATATTGTGCTCACGGTTGTACCGCTCAAGCTCTTCTAATTTTCTTTTCACATAATCGCTAATTAAATGGATGCGTTCGAATTTCTCGATCATCGCTTGATCGCAAAACTTAATGCTGTTCTGATCGATGTAAATGGCGCGTTTAATTCGCCTGCCGCCCGCTTGCTCCATCCCCCGCCAGTTGCGGAACGAATTATCCAAAAGTTTATAGGTGGGAACAACGGTAATCGATTTATCCCAGTTCTGAACCTTGATGGTGTGCAGAGCAATGTCAACAACGTCGCCGTCTGCGCCAAACTGCGGCATTTCGATCCAGTCGCCGACGTGGATTAAATCGTACATATTAATTTGCATGCCAGCCACAAACGAAAGAATGGTATCCCGAAAAATGAGCAAAATAATGGCGGTCATGGCGCCCAAACCGCTTAAAAGCATCCACGGCTGCTGATGGGTTAAAACGCCGATAACCAGAATGATGGCGACAATATAGTTAATGATGATAACAACCTGAAGGTAACTTTTAATGGGTCGCCTTTTGGATTTGTGCTTATATTCGTAATAGCTGTTTGCGGTTGATAGTATCGAAGAAATTGTTCTGGCGGTTACCAGAATCAGAAGGATGTCCGCCAGCATATTAATAACGGAACCGATCAGGGGCGTTAAAAAAGTCAGATTCTTAATCAGAAGCAGCGGCACAAAGTAGGAAATAGTGTGCAACACTTTGTTTTCGATTAAAATATCGTCGAAACGTGTTCTGCTTTTTCGGGCAAAGCGTTTGGCGAAAGCGAGAAAAAATTTTGTGGTAACAAAGAAAGCCAGATAAGAAGCCGTCAGGATAATAAAAAGAAAAAACACATCGTTTGTCCAGGGATAGGTCTCAAAAAGCTGTTTAACCGAGGCGATTATTTGTCTCATTAGCGTTAATAACTCCTTTGACTGGTTTCTTTAAAATCTTTTGGTAAAAGCAATTGACTTTTTAACCCGTTATCGGTTTGCTCGAATAACCACGCCGGTTTCCGAACGGCTTCAATTGTGTGATCGGTATGATAAACAATACCCGAACCCATGGGAATTCCGAGTCCGTGGACGAAGGGATTTTTAACCTTGCTCAGCGTTTTTTTCAGCCTTTCCCATCCGCGCTCTTCCTGATGAACATCAATAATAAAAGGAACGCATTTTAAGGTCTCAAATAATTCGCCCTGAGCGCTCAAAGCCATCAGACCGAGATGCACGGCGCCGGCAGAAACCCCGATCAGATACGATCCGTTGTAATAGCGATTAACAATAATTTCCGCCATTCCCGTTTTACTGATTGTGTTCCATCCGAGCTCAACATCGCCTCCGGCAAGAAGGATTAAGTCCGACTTTTCCAGATACTCTTTTTCGGCGGACGAAAAGTCTTTTTGAATGTGGAGAATTTCTTTGGCTTTTATCTGCTCCATGGCGGCTTTGAAAATCATGAAAAACTCGGGCTTGTCGTCATTGGAAGCGCCGACATAGGCAGCCCTTAACGGCAAATTGCCTTCGAGAATAGATTCCAAAAAAGCCTGACCGTTTTTCTGCCAGAATAAGTTCTGGCTATCCGCAAGCAATATAACGGGTTTTTGCTTCACAAATTCTCCCTGCTTTAATTTTTTAAAATTAAAATATTTTTGAACGGATGCAAGTTAAGTGTGAGAAAAGATGAAATTAAAAAAGGTAAGCGCGTTTTGCCTCGTTTTCGGCGGCAGGTCGGGGAGAACTATTTTTTATTAATCGACAAGTTTTGCATCTTTTTAACAATTCCACTAAGTTATCGTTTCAAAATAATTTATCCGATATGTCGAAATAGTGAATCGAATAAAAAGCATGAAAAACAATCCGCTTCTTAAAGCGCTGCTGATAATTTTAGTCGGCTTAAACTTTTTGAATTTGGCAGCGCCTTTTTTAGCCGCTAGTTCATGGAGGATTTTCCAATACATCGGCGCGGGTATTTATTTTCTTTTTGATCCCGTATGTCATCAAATTCCGCAAAGATCGATTTTTATTAATCAGATACCAATGGCTTTGTGCGTGCGCTGTACTTTTTTGTATTTCGGAGGGCTTGTCGGAATTATTGTTTTGTTGTTCAAACGAGAGATTAATATTCCCTCGGCTGTTTTGGTGACCCTTGCGATTTTTGTGGTCGCGGAGATATCTTCAGAAAAAGTAGGCTTATATACCAATTGGGCTGTTTTAAGAGGGGTCAGCGGATTTTTGAGCGGCTTGATTTTGACTTTGTTTCTGGCTCAAACAAAGTTCTCCGGACAAGAATCGAAGACAAATGAAAAAGTAATAACCAATGATTTTTGAAATGAAAGGAAATTCATGGTAAAAACAGATTATTACCAGGCTATATTTTTAGGAGCGTTCGTAGCCGCTTTAACAGACAGCATCCCGGTTTTAAATTTGGTTAATTGTTTGTTCTGCGCGGGGATTATTGTCGGGGGGATGATTCCGCTATGGCTGTTGCAAAGAAATGCCGAAGATGAATCTTTTTTTACCACTCCGGAGGTAATCCATTTGGCATTGTTAACCGGATTGCTCGGCGCCTTTTTATCGTTTGTTTTTCAGTACATCGTTTTTAAAATTTACGGGAACTGGCAGGTTCAGTGGATGATTCAGGCTATGGATAATATGGAAACATTGCCTCCCTTTTGGGAAGAACTGTATGCTGAATTGCAGAAGCCGGAGTATCAGGGTTTTGCCGGGCTGGCTATATTGATTAGGAATTTAATAATTTTCCCCGTTTTTATGGTTTTAGGGGGATTGCTCATGAATAAAATTTTAATCCGCAAGAGAAGTAAACGCTCGAGAGATTCAAACCAATAAATTTAACCCGAAGAGGTAAATTCGGATTGCAGCTTTTCATTTCTGTCCGCAAGCTGCAGGGCTTCGATTAATTCGTCGAGATCGCCTTCCATAATTCGATCCAGCTTATACAGCGTTAAACCGATCCGGTGATCGGTTACGCGTCCCTGCGGGAAGTTGTAGGTGCGAATCTTGGCGCTTCTGTCGCCCGTTCCTACCATCGATTTGCGCTGGGCGTCAATGACGGATCGCTGTTCCTGCTGCGCCATATCCAACAAACGCGAACGTAAAACTTTTAAGGCTTTGGCTTTGTTTTTATGCTGCGATTTTTCATCCTGGCAGGTTACAACAATTCCGGTCGGGACGTGCGTGATGCGAACAGCCGAATCGGTTGTATTCACGCTTTGACCTCCGGGACCGCTAGAGCGAAAAACGTCGATGCGCAGATCATTGGGGTCAATGTCGATGTCCACGTCTTCCGCTTCCGGCAAAACAACCACCGAAGCAGCGGAAGTGTGAATGCGTCCCTGCGTTTCGGTATCGGGAACTCGCTGTACCCGATGCACTCCGCTTTCAAATTTTAAAGTGCCGTAAGCTTCGGGACCTTCAATCAAAAAGATAATCTCTTTGAATCCGCCCCGCTCGGATGGCGTGGAACTCATCAAATCGACTTTAAAACCGTGATCTTCGCAAAAGCGGGTGTACATGCGGTACAAATCTCCGGCAAATATGGCGGCTTCGTCTCCGCCGGTACCGGCGCGGATTTCCATGATCGCATTTTTATGATCATCGGGATGCTTGGGGATTAACATTAATTTTAGTTTTTCGGTATATTCCGCGATCTTTTTCTCTAATTCCTGATTTTCCTCGCGGGCAAGAGCAACCAGATCGGGATCGACATCTTCTTCCAGAATCGCTTTGTTTTCTTCATACGATTCAAGGGCTTTTAAATAGGGAATACCGACGTCCAAAATTTTACTGATTTCGCTGTGTTCGCGGGTAAGTTCGCGGTATTTTCTTTGATCGTTAAAAATATCCGGCTCGGAAAGTTGTCGGTTTAGCTCTTCCAATCGCTCTTTCAGTTTAATGATTTTATTTTTCATGGCTCCAACTCCTAAGCTGAGACGGGTACGACTTCGGACTCAATCACCGGTTCGGCAGCCAATTCGCCGGCGTATTCTTCGCCGAGGGCAGCCTTTAACGCAACAATGGCAACCTCTAATTGCGCGGCGTCGGGCTCGCTTGTCGTTATGCGCTGTAACCACAATCCCGGCATAATCATCAGTCTAACAAACGGATTGTCCATATTCTTCGACGAAGCCTTAAGACCTTCGTAACTTATCCCGCCAAGCACCGGAATCAACGGCAAGTGTACCGTAAGCCGAACTAAAAGAGAAATATGTCCGGTAAAAATAATGATAATCGTATCAACCAGCGCAAAGAACAGTAAACTAATGATCATGACGATGACCAAAAAACTGGTTCCGCACCGTGGATGAAAAGTGGAATAAGCTTTAACGTTTTCCGGCGAAAGAACAATTCGGTTTTCAAAAGCAAAAACCGTTTTATGCTCTGCGCCGTGATATGCAAAAAGCCGTTTTACGTCCTTCATAAATGAAATACCCCAAACATAGGCTACGAAAAAAGTGATTCGAATCAGACCGGCGAACAGATTAAACGTTAACGCCTGCTTTTCGATATTGAATATCTCCGTAGTCAGATAGAGGGGTAAAACAAAGAACAGAGCGATGCCGATTACTAAAGCGATTGTCAAAGAAAGAACAGCACTTAGGGTGGACATACCCGATTTTTTCTTTTTCTTTTTAGCTTTTTGGGGATTCCTTTTGCGCTCTTGGTCATGGGCGTCTTCCATGGCTTTGTCCGCCGACCATTGGAGAGTTTTGATCCCCTGAATCATAATTTCGATTAAGGTGATAGCGCCTCTTAGAACGGGGATGTTTAAATTTTTGCGCTTTTGAATCAGGGATTGAAAGTCGTCGATCCGGACTTCTATTTTACCGCTTGCTCTGCGGATTGCGGTTGCGATGCGCTTTGGCGAACGCATCATCACGCCTTCGATGACCGCCTGTCCGCCCACGGGCATTATTTTTTCATTAAAATTTTCCGGCATAAATTCCTCAATTTTTTGATTTTTAAATAAAAAAACGGAATGATATGGGGACCCATTTCATTCCGTTTTAGAATGGAAAAGTGTTGAAACAAAATTATTTTAAATTGTATTTTCGCATAAATTTTTCAACACGACCCGCAGAGTCAACCAGTTTTTGCTTTCCGGTAAAAAAGGGATGACAATTGGAACAAATTTCAACTTTCAGATCCCCGATAGTCGAACGAACTTGAAAGGTGTTCCCACAAGCACAGGTCACGGTTCCGACTTTATATTCAGGATGCACACCTTTTTTCACAATGGACCTCCTTGGTGATTATATTCAAATCATATAATTTAAATAATATTAAAACGAATTGCAAAGAATTTTATTCCCGTTTGCTCAGGAATTCATATTCCGCAGAAATTCGCGGTTGTTTTTTGTTTCCGCCATTTTATCCAGCAAGAATTCCATTGCTTCGATCGGGTTCATTTCGTTAAGCAGTTTGCGCAAAATCCAAACACGAGCCAATTCCTCTCTCGAAAGCAGCAATTCTTCCTTACGCGTACCGGAACGATTGATATCGATCGAAGGAAAGATACGGCGGTCGGTCAGACGACGGTCAAGCATCAGCTCCATGTTGCCGGTGCCTTTGAATTCCTCGAAAATAACCTCGTCCATTCGCGAACCCGTATCAACCAGCGCCGTGGCGATAATCGTTAAACTTCCGCCTTCTTCCACATTACGCGCGGAACCGAAAAAGCGTTTGGGTTTTTGCAGAGCGTTGGAGTCGATACCGCCGGAGAGAATTTTACCGCTGTGCGGAACAACGGTGTTGTGAGCGCGGGCTAAACGGGTTAAGCTGTCTAAAAGAATGACCACGTCTCGTTTGTATTCCACCAGGCGTTTTGCTTTTTCCAGAACCATGTCCGCAACCTGCACGTGGCGTTCGGCGGGTTCGTCAAACGTGGAACTGATGACCTCGGCGTCAACCGAACGTTCCATATCTGTTACCTCTTCTGGGCGTTCGTCGATCAGTAAGACCATTAAAACGACTTCGGGATGATTTTTGGTAATGGCGTTGGCGATCTTTTGCAAAAGAATGGTTTTACCGGTTCGCGGTTGCGCCACAATCAACCCGCGCTGACCCTTACCGATCGGAGTAAGTAAATTCATTATTCGCGTGGAATAGTCTCTGGTTGTGGTTTCCAGATTGAGGCGTTCCATCGGATAGAGAGGAGTCAGGTTTTCGAACAGGTTACGTTCTCTTGCCTTGTCGGGGCTTTCGTCATTTACCGCTTCCACACGTAAAAGCGCAAAAAAGCGTTCGTTATCTTTCGGCGGACGAATTTGACCGGTAATGGTGTCGCCCGTGCGCAACACAAAGCGTTTAATCTGCGAAGGAGAAACATAAATATCATCCGGTCCGGGGAGATAACTGTAATCCTGAGAACGTAAGAAACCATAACCATCGGGAAGAATTTCCAAAACGCCCTTGGAAAAAATTAAACCTTCCTGAGCGGTTTGTTCTTCAAGAATGCGGTAAATCAGCTCGGATTTTTTTAATCCTGAGATTCCGCTAATGTTCATCTCCTGAGCAATTTTGCTTAATTCCGTAATCTTTTTTTTCTTTAATTCTTCAATATCTAACATAGATTAACCTCATTATGTTTATTGTTAGTTCATTTTTTATATCAACCAGGAATTTTTAAAGTACGTGTTTGACAACCAGGGTATGAGTGAACGGATTTTACGAGACACAGCTACGCAAAGCCCAATATAAAAGGATTATTCTCGTATGTCAAATGAAATTTCCATTTTTTCCTCCCAATCATATTGTTTTTAGACCGCCTGTAGTTAAATCAAATACTTTCTCTTTGGATTCGGCTCCGGAACAGAGAATTTATTACCTTTTCGATTACAAGTTACGCCTTCCTTATCCCAAATGTCTTTGACTAAAATTTTGTTTCCGGAGCTATTTTTCAAAGTTTGACTCGATTTTATATCGATTTAAAAGATCGCCGATTAAATAATGACTCCCCATTACCAATAAAGTTTCAGATGGCTCTGTTTTTTTTATTATATGATTTAATGCCTCAAAAGGTTCGCTAATTTTTTCGACTTTTCTGCCATATTTTTTGAAAGCCTCCTCCAAAACGTCCGCCGGCAGTTTTTTCGGCACCTGCGGCTCGGTAACCCAGAGATGTAAATTTTGTCCGCTTAAATAAGAAACTATGCTCTGATAGTCTTTACTATCCAAAAGACCGAGTAAAAGATGAAGCGGTTTTTGCGGTATCGTTTGTTTTAAGTAGGCGATTGTTTCGCGGATGCCGGAAATATTATGGCTTACGTCAAAGATAATTCGCGGTTTTAAGCGAATCGTCTGTAACCGCCCCTGCCAAATTTATTCCTGTAAAATTTTTTGCGCCGCCGAAAACCGAAAGCGAATATTTTTCTTTTCTAAAAAAGCCCGGGCAACAAGCATGGCTAAAACAATGTTCCGTACCTGAAAATGACCGACCTGTTTGCTGGTAAATTTTCGAACCTCTTTAGGTTGAGTTTTAAAGCGCACGGAAAAACGCATCCGGTCGAGGGTCTGCTCGTGTAATTGTATTTCGGTTATTTCCGGCTGATAGAAGAAGGCGGTTGTTTGGTTAATGTGGCGCAAAAAGACTTCCAGAACTTCCGCGGGTTGCGGGGCGCAGTAAATTTGAGCTCCCGGCTTGATGATGCCAGCTTTTTCCCGCGCGATGAAATCGAGGGTGTTTCCAAGCTGCTTTTGATGATCAAAATGCACGGGGGTGAGAACCGCGATTTCGGGTTGAATGATGTTAGTTGAATCCAGTCGTCCGCCAAGACCGGTTTCGATTACCGCCACATCAACATTATTGCGCGCAAAATAGGAAAATCCGAGAGCCGTGGTTGTATCGAAAAAGGTTGCCTTTCGTTCATAAATCAACTCTTTGTGTTTTTCCCAGAAATCGGTAATGAATGCCGCTTCGATCAATTGATTATTGATCCGGATGCGTTCGCGATAATCACAAAGGTGAGGACTGGTGTACAGACCCACTTTCAGACCGTGTGCCTGTAAAAAGGAGGCAATAAAAAAGGCGGTGGAACCTTTGCCGTTGGTCCCTGCGATGTGGATAGTGGGGTAGCTCTTTTGCGGATTGCCCGATTTTTCGCATAAATAGGCAATATTTTCCAGCCCCAATTTTATAGCGAATTCCTGAAGACCGTAAATTTCCCGAATGGTTTGCCGGTAGTTATCCATAATTCAAATCAGCTTACCCAAAATAAATCCGATCACAATTCCGATTAAAAGCACAACGGTTAAGATGCGGTAATTCACAACCTGCGAGGTGTATCCGCGCTTAATAGCCAGAATAGAGACGAAATAGCCCATGGCGTTTAACAGCCAGAAAAAAGGAAGCGCCAGAACTTTTGCGGCAATGGGACCGATTACTGGAATTAAGCCGATGATGTTTAATAATCCCACGAAAGCCTGCGAAATAATTCCGAAGATGACAACGGCGCCGCCGATAACCGATTTATCCACATTTAGATGAATTGCTACCACAACAAACGTCACCATGAAAATCCAGGCGACAATCGTTTTCCAGAAGGCTAAAAAGAAAAATTTAAAAGAAACGCTATAATGTTTTAATTGTTTTTTAGGTGATTGTACCATCAGATATTTTGCAGCATCATATCTTTCTTTAATTGTTCGCTTACCATGCCAAATCGGCGTTCACGGTGTAAATAATCCCAGACAGCTTCAATGAACTGCGGTTTCCGGAATTCTGGCCAGGCGTCGGTCGTGAAGTAGATTTCGGCATAGGCGATTTGCCAAAGGAGAAAATTGCTGATACGATTTTCTCCGCCCGTACGAATGATTAAATCGGGATCGGGTTGACCGGCGGTGAAAAGTTGTTGCGAAACATCGTATTCGTTTATATCATTCACATCGAGTTCATTGTCTTTGACTGCGCGAGCCAGCTTCTTGAAGGCATCGACCAATTCCTGCCTTCCGCCGTAGCTCAATGCAACGTTTAATGTTAAACCCGTATTGTCTTTAGTCATTTCCATGGCTTTTTTCATGGCGTTTTGGGCATATTCGGGCAGCTTATTCAGATGTCCGATTGTTAAAATTCTTACGTTTTGCTCCATCAATCGTTTGATTTTGCGGTTGATTGTAGTCACCAGCAATTGCATGAGCGAAGCGACTTCCCAGCTCGGTCTGCGCCAGTTTTCTTCGGAAAAGGTGTAAATAGTCAGATAC
>JAJRSN010000473.1 GCA_024278715.1 Calditrichota bacterium | reverse complement strand
TCATGATCGGATCTTCTTCACGGGATATCCGATTGCGGAAGGGTTTTCTTGTAAAACCGTAAAATGTTTTTTATTTACCGCATGGCATTGCCTCCGGCGCCGGACGTTTACCCGGCAGGGGAATAAGGTCGTGACGCGTAATGCGTAACGCGTGACGAGTAACAAAGTAACATAGTGACAGAGTAACGAGTGGTTTACGGTTCTGTCTCCGATAAAATAAAACAAAACAACTTCTCCTTTGCGTACTCTGCGTATCCTTTGCGAGCTTAGCGGTTAATTTTATATTCCATACCAAAAATACGTAGCGCGTAATGCGTGAAGAGTACTTTGGTTTTATTTGAGTATTAAGATTTTTCGCTGCGTTCGAAACTACAGAATAAAGTTAATTTTTTAATTCCGGAAGAATTAAACGATAGTAGCCCAATAATTTATTGCTGGGAATAAGCGCCCCCTCTTCTTTTTCGCCCTTTAGGACTTGACAGATTAAGTAACAGATAAAAAAAATGAAAAGGGAAAAAAGACAAAAGATTATCTGAAAGCCGTGACACGTTTTTTGGAAAGGTCCGTCCCGTCTGGCGTGAGAGGAAATTCATCAATCATGAATCATAAATCATAAATTTTCCCCCGCTGAATCCGAAAAATACCTTTGCTGATTCTCTTCTGACGCACGGATTGCAAAGCCTGCCGGTAATCCGATAAATCAAAAAATTCCACGCCCAGCCCGCTCCAATCGATTGAAAAATGGTTCAGCCAGCTAACGGCGCGCGGAAACGTAAACGGATTAATAAACGAGCCGATTAACTTCCATTCATTTTGATAGATACGAAAGGGATTCACCTTAATCTGCGTATCCTGCGGGCAAACGCCAAAAAACAAAAAAGTTCCCTTGTGTTTTAGCGCCGGCAGAGCCTGCTCAATTGCCCTCGAATTTCCGCTGCAATCGATAATGATCTCAAATGTTTGTCCTGCCTGAATTTTATTCTGCACGTTCTTAAAGCCCAACTCCGATCCGCGCTTTCTGCGTCCTTCGTCCGGTTCGATCAATGTGATTTGAGTAAATCCGTGATCGCGCAAGAAAAACGCCCACAAAAGACCGATCAATCCTGCTCCGAGAATCAATACCGTTTGTGCGGCGTCAACGGGTTGCAATTGATCATAGCCGTGCACGATGCAGGACACCGGCTCCGCAAGAGCGCCCAATTTCAGATCCATGGAGTCGGGCAGAGGATGCACCTGCTTTGCCGGAGCCGCGCAAAATTCAGCCCAGGCGCCGTCGATTTGAACGCCAATGGGTTCTAAATTCTCACAGAATTGAATACGACCGGACTTACACGGCGTGCAGGTATCGCAATGATTGTTCGGATCGACTGCAACCTTTTGACCGACTTTCAAATGGTGAACATCATCTCCCACACGTTCGATAATTCCCGAAAACTCGTGACCGGGAATCAACCGGTCGGCAGACGGAACCTCGTCCGCTAATATGTGAAGGTCTGTCCCGCAAATTCCTGCGTAAGCCACACGGATCAATACCCAGTCGGGCTGAATATCGGGGCGTTCTTTTTCGATTAATTGCAATTTTCCGCCGCGGGAATATTCCAGAGCTTGCATCGCAAACTACCTTTCTTTATTTTCAATTTACAGATAGTAAAACGTTTAACGGATCGTTCGAAATCGATATTACGATCTAAAAATGAAATTCGCAAAACAATCAATAACCCAATGGATTGAAAAATGAATCAATTTGCAAAAGTCCTGAAACTCAATTTACTGCTTAGCCTGTTTCTTCTTTTCATTTTATCCGGATGCGTCAAAAAAGAAGAACCTTCCGATTGGCTGGCAAAAGTGGATAACCGCTTCATCACAACGCACGAATTCCGCATGTTCTATGAACTCGATCCGAATTTCGGTATCGACTCAACGGGTCTTCCGGCACTGAATGCAGAACTGCAAAAGATGATCGATCAGGTTCTTGCTTTAAATAAAGCGCAGCGCGAAGGCTTGGTGAACGATCCTGCGATCGGACGCGCCTTTCGCTGGGAAGAAAAACAAGCCATGTTAAGAGCCCTCTACCGGGAAATAATATCCGGTCAAATTAAGATAAGCGAAGATGATCTGCGTGAAGCCTATATGAAAAAAAATGAAATGGTTCATGTTCGGCATCTTTTTACCAAAGATCGGGCTACGGCTGAAAAATGGTATGAAAATTTAAAAAAGGGAAAAACGGATTTCAAAGAACTGGCGGCGCAGGCATTCAAAGATACGTCGCTGGCAAAGAACGGCGGCGATTTGGGCTGGATAAAGCTTTCGGAGCTGGATGATGATTTTGTCAACGGATTGGATACGCTTCGCCCCGGACAAATTTCACATCCCGTAAAAACGCGCTGGGGTTATCACATCATTCAAATGATCAATCGAAAGCGACCGGCTATCATTCGTGAATCCGATTTTGACAAACAAAGACCAGCCCTAATAAAATGGATTCGCCGCCAAAGAGGGCTGGAGCTTTCACGGGAGTTCATTAAAAAAACCATCGGCGAACTGAATCCCCAACCCGACGCGAAGCTGTTTTTGAAGTTGTGGATTGTTTTAAAGAAGGATCAAAATTTGGAGAAGTTAAATCTTCCTCAACCGGTTGTTTTGGATAATTACTATCTTGACCGAATCGAAAGCGCTTTACGGAACGATCTTGATAAACCCTTTATCCGCTTTAAAGGAGGAAGCATTAGTTTAAAGGAATTTTTAGACGGCATGCGTAAGGCGCCGACCTCGCATCGTCCTCGTTTTAAGACGCCCAAAGAGTTGTCGTTGCAAATCGCCACCTGGTTCCGGGACGAGTTTTTATTCCAAAAAGCAAAAAAACGAAAGTTGGATCGAGATCCGCAAGTAAAGAAGGAAGTGCGGAGATTCAAAGAACAGGAAATTTATTACTATTACGTGAATCAGATCGTTGATACCATGAAAGCGCCCGAAGATGTTGAGAGCTATTTTAAAAACAAGGAATATTCCGTTTTAAAAAACAGACCGGAACTCGCGCATTTTCAAACGTTGCAGGAATGGAAATGGGACAGGGCGGAAAAGCTGCTGCATGAAAGCTTACGCAAACAACCGTTAAAAATTGAAGTGCGGATCGATTCGCTTAAAAATGAGAACAAACGAATTGACTGGAAGGGCAGAATTCGCTTTTTCATGATTCGCAAACCGTCGTGACATCGTGACGCTTAATGCGTGATAAGTAACAGTTAAGGAAAAAGGAAAAAGGAAAAAAGACAAAAGATTATCGGAAAGCCTTGACCACAACCTGTCGTGATAAGTTAATCGGAGAGGTACGGTTAACGCTTA
>JAJRSN010000472.1 GCA_024278715.1 Calditrichota bacterium | reverse complement strand
GCCTGCTCGTAAGTTTCTCCCTTGCGCGGATGGCTGCAACAGGTATTGGACCAATACAGTCCCCACAACCGTTTTTCTTTGCTTCGTTGTTGAAGAAGCAATTCGCCCTTATCGTTAAAAATAAAGATTGAAAACGCCCGATGAAGAATGCCGTCGCCGTCGTGGCAGGTATCTTTGTTTTCGTAACCTAAAACGTTATCGTTTTCATCGACCAGAATTAATTTTTCATCATCAAACGAGACAATCCGGTTATTACTCATGGTTCCCTCAAGCATTTTGTTTTTAAATGAATTAGCAAAAAAGTACAATTACATTTTTACTCATTCGGATAGTCATATTGTTCCGCCCCCATCCGCCTTATCTGTGTGGCAGGGATGGGGTGTCGATTTTCATGACTAATAAGAATTCACATCATTTTACTTTTGCGATTTTGGAATACTTACAGGTTTATTTTAGATCGGTAATATACGCCCGATAGCCCGCGTTACGGATGGCGCTTGCCACCTGTTCCGCGTTTTCGGGACAGAGAGCTATTACCGCGCCGCCTCCGCCTCCGCCGGTTAATTTGGCTCCCAGCGCGCCGTTGTTTCGGGCGATTTCGACTAATTCTTCGATTTCTCTGCCCGAAACCTGAATGGCGTTTAACAGTCCCTGATTGATATTCATTAATTCGCCCAGTTGCTGCAGCTCATAATTTTCGATAGCCTTAACCGCCTCCAGCACTAATTTATCGATTTCTTTGAAAATGTGATTGTAAAGGCGTTTGTTGTTTTCCCAGGCTTTACGAACCCGGGCGACCATCTTGGCGGTCAGACTTTCGGTCCAGGTGAGACCGATTACAATTCGGATCGGATTTGGCACGTTCAATTTGCGAATAAACGGCGGATTCCCTTTGCGGTACAGCAAAAAGTCGCCGTAAGTCGCCAGAGTGTTGTCGATGCCGGAAGCCGTGCCATGGATAATCTGTTCAGATTTAAAGGCTAATCCGGAGATTTCTTCCAACGAGAGGTTAATGTTAAATTTTTCAGCCAGGGCGCGGATAATCGCCACTGCCAAAGAAGCGGAGCCGCCGAGTCCCATGGCTCTGGGCACGTGAGGAAAAACCTCGATTTTCATGTTTTCGTTTTGCAGCCCGAGTTCCTGAATAATCAGGTTGAGCGATTTAAAAATGGAATATTTGTATTCTTTTTCTTTTTGCAGCCGTTCTTCCACGCCCCATCTTGAGATTAGCAAATGAATCCCGTCGTCCGGGCTGTCGGAGACGATTGCCTGCATGGCTAAGGGGATGGGCGCGGCGATGGCGTGAGAGCCGTAAACCACGGCGTGTTCGCCCAATAAAATAACCTTTCCGTGTCCGGTGGGAATTTTTTCTTCGGAAGGTTCAAGGTAGAGTTCGGCTCTGGGTTTTTCTTCTTTTTGCGCCAGATCGTCGATGATCTCTTTGGCTTTCCAGACTTTTATTTCGTTGGATTCGATCAGTTTTTCGACCACCGTTTCAAAAATTTCCGGAGTGGCTCCGGCTGCCATGGCTACACTGCGGGCGTGCAGACTCATGTGACCGCGCTGAATTCCTTCGGTAGCCAGGGCGCGAAGTGCGGAAAAATTCTGGGCGAGACCGACGGCGCCCAGAACCTCGGCTAATTCGCCCGCCGATGAGATGTTCAGGATATGGTGCGCGATGGCAACGGTGGGATTGCTTTCCACCGGACCGCCCACAATGCCCACGCGAACGGGTATTTCGATAAATCCCAGCAGGTCTCCGTTTTTTGCCTTTTCCCAGCGCGTTAAAGAGGTGTAATGTCCGTCGCGGGCGGCGTAAGCATGGGCGGCGGCTTCGATTGCCCGCCAGTCGTTTCCCGTTGCGATAACAACCGGATCGATGCCGTTCATAATGCCCTTGTTATGCGTTGTGGCGCGGTAAGGATCGGCTGCGGCAAATTCGTACGCCAAAATAATTCCGTCGCGGACTTCTTCGCCGGAGTAGCCCTTGCCTTCCAAAAGCTTAACCGGTATCCGGCAGCCCGAACGCACCAGAGAACGGTCGGCAAGGTTGGAAAGAATCCGTAAAAAGACTTCGCCGCCGGTAATCTTTTCGATTAAAGAAGCCACGCCTTCGCACATGCTATTAACCAGATTAGCGCCCATGGCGTCGCGAGTATCGACTAACAGGTGAACGATAACCATGTCGCCGCGATGGGAAGACCTGTTTAAAATACGAACTTCCAGATCGAGCGCTCCGCCGCCGCGGGCAATCATTTTGGGATGCAGACTGTTGGCTAAATTTAAAATCTCTTCTTTGTTCTGCAGAATAGCCTGTTTTGCCGAAGAAGGATTTTTTACGCCCACAATCTGCACCTGACCGATCAGAATAGGGGCTGTGTATTCGCTGCTAAAGCCTCCGGCTTCACGAACCGTTTTGGCAGCCGCGCTTACCGCCGCGACAATCGACGGTTCTTCCACTACCATCGGCACGATGTAGTCTTTGCCGTTGATTAAAAAGTTCAGCCCAAGACCCATGGGCAAGCCAAACACGCCGATCACATTTTCGATCATGCGGTCGGAATCTTCGCTGCGCAACAGATGATTGCCGTTTTTCAGCAACGTGTAATCGTCTTCGGTTAAAAATTTGCGTTCGTGCAAAAGCCGAAGTCGTTCCTGAATGCTTAATCTATAAAAATTAGCAATTCTTGAACTCGCCATTTTTATCATCCTGTTTATTTGTATTGGATTTTTCAAAATTATCCGATTCGTTTTTAATTAGCGATAATCTAATGAATTATGTTTAAATTTGAAAAGATTTTTACATCAATTGAACTCGATAGCCGGCGGGACTGACCTTAAGGTCCAAAGGGTAGAATCCCTCTTTTTGAACATGAGCAGCGGCAGCCTTTAACTTTTGCGGATCGTCAGAGAATAAAATGCCGATATCGCCGCTTCCCGCGCCGGAGGGTTTGTACGCCGTTCCATGTTTGCGGGCAATATCCGCAATTTTTTGATGCAATTCGGATATGATTGGCATTCCGCTGCGCTCGCCCAATTCTTTCAGCGTCTGGTAAAAGTCGGAAATCAGTTTCAGGAAAACGGGAACCTGCTGCGCCTGAAAAGCGAGGCATCCCTCTTCGCTGATTTTTTTCAAACGATCCATGATGCCGCGGAATATTTGCGGATGCTCTTCTTTGAGCTGATTAACGCCGCGAACCATCTTGCGCGTTGAGGCGCTTGTTCCGGTAAATACTGTTTTGAAAAAGAGACCCGGGCATCTGTCGATCTGGCGGGGAATTTTGGTCAGAGGATCGTTATCGCGGATTCTTTGATAGACCAGATAACCTCCGAAAAAGCTGGCGGCAATATCGATTCCGCTGCCCAGTTTGCCCTGAGCGTGGTGATGGGCGTTAAGAGCCATCCGGAATAGCTCTTCTTTTGACCAGGGTTGATCGAAAGCCCTGGCAAGGGCTGAAACCAGAGCCACGCAGAGCGCTGCGCTGGAGCCAAAGCCCAGCTTGGTTTTCAATTCTTTGGAATAAAAAGCGTCGGTATTGATTTCAATTCGCCAGGCTCGGTTAGCGGCGGAACGAGTATCGATGGACTGAAAAATAAATTCGAAAATCTTAGAGAAAAAATAGAGACGTTTTAAAAAGTCCGGCTCAAGCGCAGGATCGAAGCGCACATGTCCTTTGGGGGTAACCACAAAAGGCAGTTCGGGTAAATCGAGCCCGGGCGAAAACAGGCAAAATTCGCTGCCCTTAACAGGAGTAAAAGTTACGCGAGCCTGGGCGTTAACGGCGCAGACAAGCGCGGGCGCGTCTTCGAGAACGGCGTATTCTCCCAAAAGGATCATTTTTCCGGGAGCGCTGGCGTTAATCAATTGTCTTCCTCCAAAATTTGCGCGTCCGGTCCCGGGCGGTTGACAATCACGCGTTCAATTCCCGGAACAGACAGCAGACAGTCGCGGGTTTTTTGTTCGTCTTCCGGCAAACACAAAACCTTAATCTGAGGTCCGGCGTCGATGGTAAAAAATGCGGGAACGCCGGACCGGCGCAGTTCGCGCACGGCATGCATGGCTTCCACTGTTACGGCATTCCAGTAAATGATTCCCGGATTACCGCTTAACGCCACCGCGTGCATCTTTAAACAACTGTGCTCGCTCAATTCACCAAGTTTCAGAAAATCTTTTGTTTTTATTGCTTCGCGCATTTGTTGTAAATCGTTTTCCTGTGTTTCGATCCAGCTTCGGTAATAAGGAGAAGTCTCTTTAGAAAGCGTCATGCCGTCGGTTGAGCCCACTTTTTTGGGTTGCTCGGAAGTAATCCCGATTAACATGCGGATGTCCCAGTAATCGGGCGGAAACAGTTGCTGGGCAAAGGCGTCTGATCCGTTGTCCGAAACACCTTTGTGCATCTCGACAAATCCCCCGAAAATTGAGCGCGCCGCAGAACCGGAGCCCCGACGGGCTAAAACGGAAAGTTCGCGGGCAGAGAAATTTAACCTTAAGGCGCGCGTAGCTGCCAGTGTGAGCGCGGCAAATCCGGACGCCGACGAAGCCAATCCCGCAGACGTGGGAAAGTTATTGAGACTGTTGATTCTTGCTTTTTGTTTGATTTTTGCCTGATTGCGTATTAAATCCAAAAACGATGAAATTCGGGCGACCTCTTTCGGTTTTGCTTTTTGTCCGTTTAAAATAAGCTCGTCTTGTTCGATTTCATCGGAAAAAACGATTTCGGTTTCAGTCCATAAAGCGCTTAGCGTAAGGGAGAGTGAACCCACCTCCGGCAGATTGAGTTTGGCGTCCCGCTTTCCCCAGTATTTTATCAGCGCGATATTGGCGTGCGCGCGTGCCCTGCACCTCATCAATAAAAACCTTTGTTAATTAAAAAATCAATTTACGTAAAAATAGGATGTTTTTGTGAATAAACACAAATTAAATTTAACCGGGATTAAATTGATTAATCAAAAAAAACTATTTTTAATGCGCGCCGCTTATTGAGATCTGCCGAGCTGAATTCAACCGTTGATCGGAATCTGCTGAAAAAAATTTACAAGAATAATGGGAATTATTTTTTTATTTAATTTTCTGATGAGAAAGCGAGATTTAATAAACAGCGCGGTAAATTGTGAATCTCTTTCCGCCGGTTTTTACGCTTAACGATGTGGTACAAAGTTGAAACTTAGTTTTAACTTTTTTAGCTTTGCCACCGATAAATCGCAATGAAAGGTTTAAGTGATGGAAATTCTTATCGCCACGTGCAATGAGCATAAATTAAAGGAAATTCGGGAGATTCTCGGCGATTTACCCGTAACCGTTAAAAGCGTTGCCGATCTGCCGCGGAAAATAGAAGTTGAAGAAAACGGAAAGACTTTTGCCGAAAACGCAGCTATTAAGGCGCGCGCGTATTACGATTTGGCAAAAATGCCGGTAATGGCTGACGATTCGGGTTTGGAAGTGCCCGCCCTGAATAATCAGCCGGGAATTTACTCGGCGCGATTTGCCGGAGCGGACGCCGATTACGCCGAAAACAACCGATTGCTTTTGCAGCGCATGGCGCATTTGACAAAAGACCGGCGCAAGGCGCGCTTTGTGTGCACGGTGTGTTTTAAAACGGAAAAAGGCGAATGGTTTTTTACTGGAATCACCGAAGGCTTTATTTTAAACGAACTGCGCGGCGAAGGGGGATTTGGCTACGATCCTCTCTTCTGGATTCCGGAACTGGAGCAAACCTATGCCGAGTTGAGTCCGGAAGAAAAAAACCAAATAAGTCACCGAGCTAAAGCGTTAATGAAATTCAAGGTGTTTTTAAAGGATTATTTTAAAGCGCAATAGTCGCGATGACCCAAGGGATCAAAAAACGGCACAGTGTATTAGTTTATTAATACTAAAATTCTTGTTTTTTGTTGCGGAAATTTTTAAGGGTTAAGGGTTAAGAGTTAAACGGACATCTCCGACTCGATTAGCACGATAGATTATGGTCTCTGCTTTCTGTCAACCTTTTACTTTAATCTTTAATCTTGTCCATCACTCGTCACTTTATCACTTGTAATTTATTGTTCTGCCTCTGATCCGACGGGAGATAAAAAAGCCCCGGAGAAAAACGTCCGGGGCAAAACGATTTACGGGACGGCTTGTTGCTTAATTTTTATCCATCTCTTTTAAGATCGCCTCAATTTCATCCATAATCTTTTCCATTTTCTTAAAAGTTTCTTCAAACGGCGTTTTAGTAGTCATGTCCACACCCACGCGTTGGAGAATAGGAATGGCGTAGTCGGAGCTGCCGGCGCTCAGGAATTCTTTAACATATTTTTCCGCCATGGGTTTTCCTTCTTTTAAAATCTTTTCCGAAATCGCGGTGGAAGCGCACAGAGATGTGGCGTATTGGAAAACATAAAAATTGTAGTAAAAGTGCGGGATATAAGCCCATTCGATGCTGTACAGATCTTCGATTTTTGTGACCGTGCTATCGCCGTAATATTTTTTCAGAATATTCAGATAAATTTCGGAGAGCTTATCGCCGGTTAAAGATTCTCCGGCTTCGACCTTTTCATGGATTTTTAGTTCAAATTCGGCAAATTGCGTCTGACGGAACAGAGTGGTTCGGAAGGTTTCTAACTGTTTGCCCAAAATGGAAAGGCGTTTTTTGGGGTCTTTGACTTTTTTCAGGACATGGTCAACCAGCAACGCCTCGTTGCAGGTAGAAGCCACTTCGGCTAAGAATATGGGATATTGCGCGTTGATGAAGTGCTGGTTGGTGTTGGAAAAGTAACTGTGCATGGTGTGTCCCAGTTCGTGCGCCAGAGTGCTCACATCATCGTATTTGCCCATAAAGTTCATCAGAATGTAAGGATGGACGTCATAGGCTGCGCCGGAAGAATAAGCTCCCGAACGTTTGCCGGTGTTGGGCATCATGTCTATCCAGCGATTATTAAAAGCCCGGTCCAGAACGCTCACATAATCGTCGCCCAGAGGTTGCAGAGCCTCTTTGATCAAATCTTCCGCTTCTTCTACCGAATAATTCAAATCTACTTTGCCAACCAACGGCGCGTACAGGTCGTAGTAATGCAGTTCATCCACGCCGAGCATTTTTTTTCGCAATTTAAGGTATCGGTGGAGGATGGGCAGATGTTCGTTAACGCTTTCGATCAGGTTCGTGTAAACTGAAGTCGGGATATTGTTCGGCGTTAAAGCCGATTCCAGAGAGGAATCGTATTTGCGGACGGTTTTGTAGAAAATGTCTTTTTTTACTTCGCTGTACAGGTCGGTTCCAAAGGTGCGTTCAAAATTTTTGTAGGCTCCGAAGAATTCTTCAAAAACTTTTTTACGCAGATCGCGGTCTTCGCTTGCGCGGTAAAGCGTGTAATTGGAATCGTCCAGTCGGACCTTTTTACCGTCGGGCAATTGAATTTCGGGACGCGGCATATCCGCGTTCTTGAAAATGCCGTAAATATCGTAAGGCGTGTCGCTCATCATGCCCGCGTTGGCGATAATTTTTTCTTCTTCGGGCGATAAAGTGTGCGGTTTCATCCGCTGGATATTGTCAAGAAATTGTTTGTAAACCTCTAATTTCGGGTTTTGAGCTATGAAGCCCTGAATTTTTTTCCGGTCAATGTTCAAAATTTCGGGTTCAATAAAAGAGGTCGCCGCGGAAAGCTTGTTTCCGATTTGACTGATTTCCTGACGCATGGCTAACGGACCGGATTCTCTGGTATCCTGATCCGAAAGTTGGGAAGCATACGCGGAAAGAAGATAGAAACGTTTTAATGTGTTGGTGTAAAAATCAAGACATTCCAACAGGGTGTTTGCGGATTCTGCTAATTTCCCCTGGTATTGTTTGAACTTTTCGATTTCCGCGGTAACAGCCTGTTTCTCTTTCTGCCAGTCTTCTTGTGAAGCGAACATTTGAGAAAGATCCCATTTGTACTTTTCGGGGATCTGATCCCTGTTGATTTCGGTACTCTTTGATTCCTGCGCTTGCAGCAAATTGAGTACAAAAAATAGAATCATCAAAACAACTCCCATTTTTTTAAACATAATTACTCCGATATTTTAGTGAAACATTTAAAGGTAGAAGAAAAGAAATTAATAAAAAAAATGATTTTAAAAAATTAAATATGCAGCCATTGCCTTAAAAAATAATTCGATTTATATTAACCGAACGTTAGAAGTTCGTTTAGTATATACAAAAATTTGATTTAATCAAACAAACTCAATATCTTAATGCGTTTAATCTACTTAGATTGTTGAATTAATCCCACTGAATCTAAGCTTAAAAGATGTTTTAAGGTTAAATGATAAAAATAAGGAAAATTTTTAGATTCTGATCTCGGCTGTATTTCTTTACACGGAAGTAAAATTTGTTTACTTGAAGCGAACGAATTCAATATATTAGGTTCTTGTTAAATCGATTTTTTCCGGTTTTCTTTTTCCGTTTCCGTTCAGGGACGGGCAAAATGAAGAATTTAACACAGGTTTAACGATATGCAAATTGCTCCGCATGATTTTAGGGGGGGTGCATTTATCAGATTTTTTAAACTTATGTTTATAGTAAACGTTGTACTATAAAACTATTTTAACGGGGGGTGCGAGTGTTCAGAAGATTATTGTTAATAATAATCATGTTTTTAGGAAGCGCTGTCTTTGCGGCGGGGATCATTCCGCAAAAATTGATTGACGCCCGCGGGGCTGAACGCAGTAAACAATTCGATAAAGCTATCGAAATTTACAAAGAAGTCTTAAAAATAGATTTCACGTCAAAAGAAGCCTGGCAGGGAATCTTCCGAAGTCAGGCTGCCAAAGAAATAAGGATGCTCGATTCCAAACTTCCGGAAAACGAATTGCATCGTTTAAAGGGAAAAATTTATTTAAAGTACTACCAATATTCCGCCGCGATCGATCATTTCCGAAAAGCTTATTCTTCCGACAAAAAAAATTCGACCTATTTTCTTGATTTGATTTCCGCCTATCTGCAATCCGGTTTTACAGAGCGGGGATTGAAGCTGCTGAAAAGCGAATTGAAGACGCGCTTGAACAATACGGATTTTCTGCTTAAAGTCGCGGATTTTTGTTATCAGAACAGGCTTTATGATCTCGGAGCCGATTTTTACAAACAAACGATTGACAAAGGGGTTCGGGCTGATTCGATTTATATGAATTATGCCCGCTGTCTGGAAAATTTAGGTCGCATAAAAGAAGCGGAAAAAATTTTTTCTCAGGGATTGAAAAAAAGCGCCAGCGGCAGGCTTTACACCGCTTTTGTAAGATTTTACATTCGTCAGAATGATTTTAAGAAAGCGCTTAAAATCGCGGAAAAATCTAAGGACGAATTTAATATTGTCGAAGCCTATCTTAAATTAAAGGGACGCAAGGCGGTAATCTCCTTTTTTGAAGAAAAATTAAAAAAGAGTCCCAACACGCTCGCTTATTATGTCTGGATCGGCGAATTATATTCGGTGGAAAAAGATTTTGATCGGGCGGAAAAGATAATACGAAAAGGATTGCTCCGTTTTTCGAATAATGTGCAATTATGGGAAATGCTGACCGACTTGTATATTAAAAACGGACGTTCGAAAGAGGCGTTAAAGATAGCTAAAAAACGGCTGCCCGACGACGAAGCCAATAAAAAGCGAATGGCTAAAATTTTAATAATGCAAAAAGACACCACTAAAGCAAATCTTATTATTAAAGAACTGCTGACCCAAAAAAGCCTTCGATTGGCGGATGCGGCTCAGTTTTACGAAAACTATTATCCGCAAAAGGCAAGGCGGGTTTACAATATGGCGTTACGGAAAAATCCGGGAGATATTGCGGCTTTAAAAAATTATTACAAATTTTTGCGAAAATCCAGAGCTTTCGACGAAGCCGGGCTATTGGTGGAAAAGGGAATTAAGGCTAATCCGAAATGGTTGGAACAGGACGGGGTTAATCTTTTGAAGTTTTTGTCTTTGAACGGAAACGGCGACGTGGCTTTACGAATTGCCCATGATTTTATTCTGAACAATAATAACTGGCAGCGAATCACAAAGCCCGCCGTTTACCAGCCCTATCTCACAACGCTGCAGTTGACCGGAGCCACCCGAGAGTATTTCATCTTTCTGGAATTGTTGCTGGAATTTGAACCAGACAATCGTCATCTTTATCGGCAGATTGCCCAATTGTACGAACAAAACAACAACTGGAAAGAAGCGCTTTATTACTACAAACTTCTTTTGAAAGACAAACCCACGGATGCGCAAAGACGTTACAAGGTTGCCATAATGTACGCCAAATTAGACGATAGAGAAAGCGGGTTGAAAATTCTTCGTCAAACCATTGAAGGTCAAAAACGGCGTCCCGTAGATTTGTATTATCTCGCCCGATATTACTATGATCTTGGCTATTTTGAGCAGGCGCTTGCAACCGTTAATTCCATTGTCGGACAAGAAATAGCTAATCAGCGGAATTTTGACGATCCCTACGGCTACGTTCTGAAAACCTTAATACTGGAAGCGTCCGGTAAATTAACCGAAGCCCAGAGCACTCTGGAAGAGTATGTGCGCCGTTTCCCCGATTTTCCGCAATCGCATCAACTACTGGCTGAATATCTCTTCCGGCACGGCGATTTTAAAGGCGCCGAAAACGAATACAAAACGCTTTTTAAGCTTAATCCGCAAAACCTTACCACCTTACGCAGAATTTCACTGTCTCTTGTTTATCAGAACCGCCTGGAAGAAGCGCGCAGGTTTTTGGAAGAACAAATAAAAGCGTCCGAATTTATTCCGGATGAAGATATCGATTATTACAAGGGTTATCTTGCGCATTTGATGAATGATTATCAGGAGGCGCTGAAAAATTACAACAAGGCATTGAAAAGAAATCCCAAAAATTCGCATTTGCTTTTTTTGCGCGGACTGTTGTTGGAAGAAATGGGGAAATACGACCAAGCCCTGGAAAATTACAGGCAAGCCATGCGCGAAGATTCGACGTACGCGCGTTATGACAAATTAGGCGATATCTATTTACAGATGCATCAATATCAAAAAGCTTTGAATTACTATGCCCTGTACCGCAATTTTCAGCCCGAAGACCTTTCGGTGTTTTCGTCCATTGCGGAATGTTACAAAAACCTGGGCAATGAAGATGAAATTTACTCCCTGATCGGAATGCTGCAAAGCTATCCCGAATCCGCCACGCGCGCCTATCAGGAAGCACGTTTGTACGAACTTCTGGAAAATTTTGTGATGGCGGGTCGCAACTATTTACGATCAATCCTTTTGCAGTCGGGAGTTACTCCCGCTTTACGAGCGATAGCGCAATTGTACATTAAAATGGGAAATTTTTTGGAAGCAGAAGTCTGGACGCGAAAATATTACGAAGCCGCGCCCCAAAGTCCGTATAACATGGATTTGATGGGCGTTTTTTATCTGGAATCACGCGATTTTGTTTCGGCTGAATATTGGTTCGATAAAATAATTAAAACCATTCCCTGGTACTATTACGCCAAAGGCAACCTGGGGCTGGTTTACCTTTATACGGACGATTACAAAAAGGCAAAGGAAATTTTTAAGAATCTTTCGACCGAACACACCGAACAATCATCTTTTAAACGCAACTGGGCGTTATCCGCGATTCGTTTAAAAGAGTTTAATGAGGCGGAAAAAATTTATAAAGAGCTTTTGAAGGAGCATCCCTACAATCTTAAAAATTATCTCGACTATGCCAGATTCCTGCTTCAGTTCAGAAAAAAACCGAAGGCAGCCAGAAAAATTATCGACCGGGCGTTAAAGATTTCGCCTCAGGACAAGGATTTACGCGCCTTCCATTACCTGCTTTTAGCTTATGAAGGAAAGGTTAAAGAAGCCATCAGCAATCTGTTGGATTTACAAACTTATTACAATGACAATAATCGTTACGCTCAGGGAATTTTAGCCATGTATCTTGCCCTGGCTTATGAGCGCAATAAAGATCAAAAAACGCGCGATGAATATCTGGCGATCGCCGAAAAGATGTATCCCAATAATTTTTGGATACAGGAAAGTTACCGAAAACGCGATATAAATTTAAAAGTCGTTGCCATTAGCGAAAAGCCCGAAGTAATCGCGGCGCAGCAAAAGCAGGGACTAATGGATACTTTCCAGAAATATGAAGATCGTTTTACCAGCCTGGAAATAAACAATCGCTTTCGGTTATCGGAAATTTCTTCGGAAAAAGTGGCGGAAGAGGTAAATAAGCAAGCCGAGTTTGATGTTAGCATTGCGCCTGATCATTTACGCAATAGCAGCAGCCTGAAATTAATCCAGGCGCCTAAAGTTATTATTACGTATCCTAAAGACGGGCATCACACCCGCGCTTCGTCTATTACGGTGGAAGGATTTATTACCAGGGGCAAAAAACCGACTTCTCTGGATTTGAACGGAAAACCGATCAAAGACACAGGACCGCAGTTAAAACTTAAAAAGATGCCGGATTTTGAAATTTACCCCGAAGCCATTCCGTTTAAAGTAACCGATTTCCCTTTGGTACCAGGAGCTAATTTTTTAACCGTCCACGCCCGGTTTAAAGACGGCTACGAAACTGAGAGCACCGTCCGAGTCGGTAGAATTGCCAAACTGCTTTACGCATTTGAGACCACGCCCAAAAAATTGAGGGGAGCCAACCGCTGGGCGCTCATTATTGCCGTCGGCGATTATGAGGATCCCGCCATTCCCGATCTACCCTCAGCCGAAGAAAATGTCAAGGCAATCCGCCGGTTGTTATCCTCCGAAGCGGGTCTGGCTATTCCTAAAAACAACATCCTGATTTTAGCTTTGTCCACCGGCATTCAACCCACGTATTCGGCGATTCTGGACGGTATTCGCACCATTGCCCGCTATGTTGAACCTCAGGACGAGGTGCTTATCTATTTTACGGGGCAGGGAATTATTACCGGGGAAAAGTCTCCGCAAAATATTTATTTGTTAACTCAGGATTCGCAAGTGGACAATCTTTTTGGCACGGCAATAAATTTCGATCTTTTGTATCAAACCTTAAAAACCGTTCCGGCGAGAATGGTTTCGTGTTTTATTGACGCCAATTTTTACAAGCCTAATTTTAAGGAGTTAAGCGCGTATTCCGACGCCTTATCCGCTGCGCTCAATTTCAGCGACAAGAAGGAAAAACCGCAAATCAATATTTTGAGCATGGGCAACGGTATTTCAAAAACGAGAACAAAGAAGAACAAGCCGAGTTTTTTCACTTCTCTTTTAGTTAAGGCTTTGCAGGGAAATGCCGATAAAAACAAAGATCGCAAAATCACATTAGGAGAAATTTACAATTATCTGAAATCCAAAAAGCAGAAACGGGAATTCATATTGGGCGATTTTAAACGGCAGACAATTTTATTTGGTTTTAAAAATCAGTAATTTGAACAAATTCTATATGCCAATGATTGAGCAAAGGTGGAGGCAAAATTTATGGAAAAGAACGCCCATCAACATTCGACAGATAGTAAGAACAGGAATTTATCTCATTCCAAGAGGTTCCGTTCTTTATCGTTGACAAGAAGCCTGTTTTTAGGCGCAATTTTTACGGTTGTTTTTCTTGTTATTATTTATTATCTCGGTCAAATCAAAGGCTTCCAGAGCGTCCGTGCGTTATTTCTTGAGCGGGGTTTTATTCAGTATTTAATCACCTTTTTAGGCGCCTGGTCTTTTGCTATTTCTTTCTTAAAACAAAGAGAAATAAAATGGGAAGAATCCAAGGCTGAAGAAGTTAAAAAATATTTTTCCTGGAAATTAAAGGAAGACGTGAATGAAATCTTAGACAGAATAAAGGAAAAAGTTGCCAAAGTCGAAAACACCCGGCTGTATTTAAGAATTCAAAGAGCGTTTTCCGCTTATCAAAGCGGAATGGAAAGCAATGATTTAAGAGAAGTAATTTTGGAGCAAAGCGAACGCGATTCCGAAAATGTTGAATTAAGTTACACAATTTTACGGGTTCTTGTGGCGGTGATTCCTCTGTTGGGTTTTACGGGCACAGTTTTGGGAATCAGTAGCGCGGTTAGCAATTTTTCCACCGTGATCGAATCGGCTAAAGAATTGGAGCAGGTAACCAGACATTTGGGCGGCGTTACAACCGGTCTGGCGATTGCTTTTGATACGACATTACTCAGTCTTTTAATCACTGTCCCTTTGATGATGATTACCTCCGCCCTTAAAAAAAGAGAAGACGAACTGTTGCTGGAGGTTGATGAATTTTGCGAATATGAAATTCTGGATCCTATTTTTCAGGAGAAGAGTAAAGAAAAGCACTTCGAAGAGCTAATAGAACAGTTGGATCAAAAGGTTTTGGAAGATCATCTTAAGGCGTTATCGAAGACGGTTCAGGTGTTAACGCAGCTAAACGAAAACATACAAAAGCAGCAAATTGTATTCACCGATTCTGTTCAAAAATACGATGAAATCAGCAAAGCCATGGTGAAAATACATAATAGTCAGGAATTCTGGGCAGATCAAATAATGTCGCTGGAAAAAGTCAACAGCCATCTTGATACCATTTTCCGTACAATGGAGTTGCTGCCCGAAGCCCTGAAATCCGTGTTAATTAAAACTCAGCAGGATTATTACCAGAATCTGATAGCCGAAATGGAGAAGATCATCAACGCCTTTGAGACAAAAGATACCAAGACCAGCGAAAAACTGAACGCCTATTTGACCTACGAAGAACAAATGCAGCGGGCGCTGAATCAGACCATGGAGGGTATTAAAAACGGTCTGGAAGGGCTGAAACCGATTATGGAAAATCTTGGCAAACCGGTCACCATAACATTGTCTCATAAAACACCGTTGAACGAATAAGATCGAGATCCTATTATGAGCAAGCGCGGTTCCCAAAGTTTTTTACCGACTCTGTTTCCCTTTTTGAGTATTTTGACCTGTACTGCCGGGGTACTGTCATTTATTATTATTTCCATAGGCGTGGTTTCCATTCTGGCGCCGAGTATCATTGTAAAATCCAAGGATGTGGTGGTTACCAAACGGAAAAAACCCGTGTATGTGGAATGTCATCCGGACCATTTGGTGCTTGTTCAGAAGCAGAAGAAAGTT
>JAJRSN010000030.1 GCA_024278715.1 Calditrichota bacterium | reverse complement strand
CGTTTGGTGTGTAATGGCGAAGAGGGTAGATTTGGGCTTCCAAAACCTCTTTAATAAAAGGACGGAATGGCTGACTCAGAGGAACAATCAAGTCGCCTGCTTTAGCCTGAATTTCGCCGAATTGAAAATTTTGTTTCAGACTGAAAACGTTCACGCCGTGCTCGATTAACAGTCGCGTCAAGCCGACCAGTTCGGAGGGGTCGTGTTGATTTTTGGGAAACAGGAAGAAAAAGGGCGGTTCGCTTTTTCCGCGTTGCACTTCTTTTTTGCACAGATCGTTGCGCATTTTCAGGATTTCCGAACGATATTGGGAGGCGGTGCGCAAAAGCGATCGCGTCGATTCAATTTCATATTTAGCGATGTCGCTCAAACGCCACCACCCGCCTTGCCAGGGCAGCGACATGTTTATGCTTTTTTTGTATTCGGACAAGCCCTTTCCGGCAACCTGCAGTTCGGTCGGTTCCACGTAAACGGGCGTGGCGTAGCGGGCGCTGGCGCATTCGGTAAGCAGGCTGATGCAGTTTTTCCAGTTGCTCGTCTCCGTGGAGCCGGGCCAGTAATCGTCAAATAAATAATGTTGGGTCACCCCTTCCAATCCGGCGGCGGTCATATCTTTTACCATATTCGAGCCGAATATCCAGCTCCAGTTCCAGATGGCGGCGTCCACATTTTCGGCAATGGGATCGTGCATGGGAGGAACAAAATAGCGCGGACCGCTTGAACCCATTTGATGTTTTTCCACAACGACCTGCGGCATCCAGGTTTTATTGTAAAGCCGGGCAATGGCTCGGGTGTCTTTTTGAGAAAGGGTTACATAGTCTCGGTTGTTGTCATGTCCCACATATTTATGATAAACCCCGGGCAGCGAGCTTCCCTCGTATTTTGTTCCTTTGAATCTCCAATAATGATGCACAACCATATCCATGCCGTCAGGGTTCTGGCTGGGAACCATCATGAACACGACGTTTTGTAGCGTGTTTATCAATTGCGGATCTTGCGTTACAGCCAGTTCGTAGGCGATCAAAGGCGCCGCCTGCGAAGGCCCCACTTCACCGGAATGCATGGAAAGGGTGGCTAACAGAAAAACGCGTCCCTCGTCCGTTAATTTTTTAACCTGCTCTTCACTCAATTTCGGGTTTAAAGCCAATTGTTGATTGATCTCTTTCAACCGTTGCAGGTTGTCAATGTTTTCCGCAGAAGAAATAAAAACGACAAAAATGGGTTTGTTCAAAGGAGTCCGACCGACTTCAATCATCTTAATCCGCTCCGAAGCCCGAGCCAATTTTTTAAGATACGCGGTTAATTTTTCATAATCGAATAACTCCCGGTCCGCGCCTGGTTTAAATCCGAAAAAAGACCCGGGGGCGGGAATTATACCGTTTTGTTGAGCCACGGAATTATGAGTGCTCAAAAGGGAAAATATGAAAATAGCAATTAGTAAACTTTTTAAATAACGAAACATGGATCTCCTCCTTAAGTGGAAATGAAACAGATTCTCCTATTTTAATAAAAGCATTTTTTTGCCGATACGATATTGCTTTGCTTTCAGCAGATAGATGTAAATTCCGCTGCTGAGTCGTCTGCCGTCCAAAATGGTTTGGTGTCTGCCCGCTTTACGAAAACCTTTGTCCAATGTAAAGACTTTCTTGCCCAGAACATCAAATACGCTTAATTCAATATTTGCGTCCGCGGGTATCTGATATTCAATTCTGGTTTGTTCGTTAAAAGGATTAGGGTAATTCTGGTAAAGGAAGTACCCTTCGACCGTCGGGATATTTTTAAGCGATTTAATTGAGGTCAACGCTTTTTGGTGAATTCTCAGGCGGTCAATCAAAATTGTTCCCGAATAATATTGGTTTGGCAGCGCATTGTTAGGTTCTAAAAACAAGGTTATCTGTTTTAAACGCGCCGGATATTTGTACAGACTTCCGAAGCGTCTGAAATAAACGCCGGCGGTTTGCCAGCCTTTTGCGTGATAAAGGGAAGGGCTTCGCAGGTAGGTCTGTTTGCCGTCCGGGTCTTCGATCAGATATTCGATTTGATGAGAATTACCGTCGTTAAAAATATCGATAAGCAGCGAATCAGGCTCGCCCAAAAGCGGGATGTCGCAATTCAAACGCAGCGCCTGCCGCCGAACGCCTTTGTATTCAAAGGCGTATTGAATTGCCAGGGCTTTTGAGGGCGAGGTAAAATTGCTGTCAACAACTTCGATTTTGCTTGAATCGGAAAGATTTTCAAATTGGACGGTGAATTGTTCCAGAGAATTAAAATTTACGATTTCCCTGTATTCAAAAGGAGGAATAACGGTGATCGGATGTTCAAACGTCGCCCCTTCGAATTGACATTTTACAATTCCCGCGCCCGCAGCTTTGGCAAAAAGGTAACCGGCGGAATCGATGGCAAGCGCGCCGCCAAGCGTTGTCCAGTTCAGATCCGACCATTTGCCGACAAAAACGGGAACGCCGGATTCCGTTTCGATTTGCGCCTTTAATTCCAGTTTCTGTCCCGTAATAAGCGTATCGACCGCATATTTAAAGTTAAAAACCGAAATAAAAGGAAACGCGTTCACCTTGTGAATATAAAGAGGGCTCGGAGAGAGGGACAAATTAAACGTTTGATTTTTACTGAAATAATAAGCCGTTGTTTTTCCTTTTCCGTTGATTATCCGGAATCGTTGACCGCTTTGAGGCGAATATTGAAATGTGCTTCTTTGACGATAATTCCAGAGCACATCCACCGTATCGGTTGAATTGCCAAAGGTCAGCAGATACACGTAGCCGCTGTTCTTTTGAGTTAAAAATTGTTTATCCGCGATCTGATTGATTACGTTTTTGTAAAAAAGAAAAGCCGGTTTGGGTTTGTAATCGAAAGTGATTAAACCGAAGTTGTGTTCGTTGTTCGAAGGATCTTCGCCGTCGTCTTTTAAATCGTAATAGCTGATCAGTTTTAGCTGAGGAACGGTTCTACCCAAAAGCAAAAGACGCGAAAAGTATTGCGCCTGCCGTTGATAAGAAATGTTGGGCCACACGTTACTCGTGGGCAAACCGAATTCTGTTAAAAACAGCGGTTTATCAAAACCGACAATCTTTTGCAGATGATCGATATCCTGAAATAAATAGGTTTCCGGTGAATTAAAATGATAAAGGTGGAACGAAACGCCGTCCATGTTTTCGCCGCCGCCGGCATTAATTACTTGTTTGATAAAATCCAGCCAATTAATAAAGGGAGAGGGCTCGCCTTCCGCGGGCGAAGTGGCGCAAGCCATTACAAACGCCGTGGAATCGATTTCTTTGATTGCCGGATAAACGGTTTTCAATAATTCGGCGTACAAAGAAGCGTCCGGAGCCGGATCCCAGAACACGGGAATGTTAGGCTCGTTCCAGATTTCGTAGTATTTTACGCCCAGCGGTTCAAAATGTCTGACAACTTCCCGGCAATAACGGGCGAATGCGGCTCGGTTGGAATCGCTTGCCACTCCGGATGAGGATTGATCGGCGTAAAATTTGTTGTTGTAATCAAGGATCAGCAATACCTCGATATCTCTTTTTATCGCTTCCTTAACGTAAAAATCCACTGCCGGCGGAAAATGGAACTCCCCCTTTTTCGTTTCAATATCCGACCAGTATGCCTCGTCGCGGATGAAGCTGATTTTAGCCTGTTTAACGGAATCCAGCATGCGCTTAACCGAATTGGAATCCATGTCGG
>JAJRSN010000471.1 GCA_024278715.1 Calditrichota bacterium | reverse complement strand
TCAACGAGATGATTGAATTCCTGAATCAACATTCCGCGCCTGTTGTTCTTAAAATTGCCAACGAGCGCATTATTCACAAAACCGAAGAAGGTCTTGTGCAACTGAATATCGGCTCTGCGGACGAATTGAAAGCCGCGTTTGATAGAATGAAGGAACGGGCGAGTAAATTGCTGCCCTATTCGGAACAACCCTTGTTTTTGATTCAAAAACAGTTAAAAATTGGTTTGGAATTAGCACTTGGCGGCAAACGGGATCCGTTGTTCGGCTCGATTTTGATGATGGGACTGGGCGGAATTTTTATCGAAGTTCTTAAAGATGTAAGCTTCAGGATCGCGCCGGTTAACGCTTATGAAGCCGAAGAGATGCTTAAAGAACTTAAATCGCAGGCTTTGCTGAACGGATTCCGAAATATTCCGCCGTTGGATCGCCACAAATTCGCGCAGTTGATTCAGCATTTCAGCCTTTTGATTTCGGAGCATCCCGAAATTTCCGAAATCGATCTTAATCCCATAATCTGGACGGCAGATACGATGAGCGCCCTGGTGGTGGATGTGCGGGCGACGTTTGCCGAGCATTCGAGTTAATGGTTTATGAATTGCACGTAAAAAGCGCGCTTTTTTTTGGAAGGAACCTTTGGCCCGGAACCTTTCTTTTTCTTTAATTTTTATTTGTATTTTTTAAACCTGCGTTGTAATTATACGGTTTGTGAATTTGAAACGATTTTAACGGCAGTATTGATTTATGAAGCGAGCAATAATAACACACATTATTCTTTTTCTGGCGCTGTTCGGACTGAAAACCGGATTAAACGCGCAGAATTACCTGTGGCCCACGTCCGCCAGTAAATATCTTTCTTCCGGTTTTTGCGAGTATCGACCCGGACATTACCACTCTGCGATTGATATTAAAACATGGAATCAGGAAGGATACCCCTGTTATGCCGTGGATGACGGTAGGATTTTCCGGGTTAAGGTCTCCCCGTTTGGTTACGGAAAGGTTCTTTATCTTCGATTAAAAGACGGACGGTTTGCGGTTTACGCCCATCTGAAAAAATTTAACGCAAAGCTGGAAAAAGCGATACGAAACCGGCAAATTCAGGCGGGACGTTACACGGTTGAATGGTATCCTAAAAATTGGCGGGTGAAGAAGGGGGAATTGATTGCTTATACCGGGCAAACCGGTATCGGGGTTCCTCATTTACATTTTGAAATACGAGACTCGAAACAGCATCCTCTTAATCCTTTGCGCTTTTATAAGAATGAAATCAAAGATGAAATCGCTCCGTTATTGCAGGAATTGCTTGTGCTTCCCCTTTCAAAGAACAGCAGGGTTAACGGCTCTTTTTTACCCCGGACGTTTTTGTTGGTAAAAACGGGATCAAATTCGTATAAGTTAAAGCAGCCGATATCCGCCCGCGGCACAATCGGTCTGGCGATTCGCGCTTACGACAAAGCCAATGATGTTTACAATCGGTTCAATTACTACCGGGCAAAACTTCTTTGGGACGGAAAAGAGATTTTTGAAATTTCTTACGATACGCTCTATTTTTCAAAGACCGGTCAGGTTGACGTGGAGGTCTATTATCCGTTCAAGGCTTTGCGGGGAAAGCGTTTTCGAAAGTTGTTTAAAGAGCCTTTTAACACCCTGCCTTTTTATGATCGTTCGTTAAACGGCGGATATCTGAAGATTGACAATAAAAAACACAACTTTGAATTGATTATTTCGGATTATTTCGGAAATAAAAGTAAGGTGAGCGGAGAGATCGCTCCGGAAATTGATTTTACGCCTGTAGTTGAACTCAGTAAAAAGTTTCAAAACCGCGCCTTCATTAAATTAAATCTCCCCAGAAACATTTTTAATATTGAATTGTTTGCCTCGAGCGATCAACGAAAGTGGACGCCCCTTAATTATTACGAAATTCTGGATCACAAATTTAACGCCGACGGTCAAAGCATGCTGATCAAAGCGGATTTGAAAGATTCCAACAGCATCTATTTGCGCATGGATGTAAAAACGGACAAAGATCGGCGTTTTTCGACATTGATTGATTTGCAAAACACGCCCGAACGGCTGAACACAAAGCTGCTCAATTTGGGTAAATATTGGGTTTTGCGAGCCGCGCCACTTAATTACATCGAGGGCTTGGAATTATTGGTCGAAAGAAACGGCAGGCGGTTTAAATATCAACCGCAGATTTACGGAAAAACATTAGAAGCGGTTTTTGAGGCAGGAGAGCAAAAAACCGCGGACCTTCGTGTAAAATTGACGACGCGTCAAAAAACCCTGTTAGATACGAGCATTCAATACGGCGTATTTTTCCCCGGAAAAAAACAAACCCAATCCTATTCAAACGACCGCCTGCTGATACAAACCGGGGCTGAAACGGTTTACGATACTTTGATATATCGGCTCGAAGTTTCGGACTCCGTTCCGGACTTCAGAGGCGTGCCGGTTTTAAGCCCGATTTACCGTTTCGACTGGTATCCGCAGGTCTTTCGTAAACCGGCGTTAATTTCCATTCAATACGATTCGTTGAATATCCCGCAAAGGACTATCGGTATTTATGCGGTTGACAGCCGTTCCCGGTTGAGTTTTGTGGGATCGAGCGTGGATTCGATTCAAAAGCGGGTTTCGGCAAAAATAAAAACATTGAACGGTTTTGTGGCGGCTGCTGATACCGTGGCTCCGCTGCTAAAGATTAAATTCCCCAAACAGCGGCAGATTCTGGCAAATCTTAAAGAGGTGCGTTTTATTACGGATGACACCCTTTCGGGTATTGATTCTGATCTGGATATTCGTATTTTTATTGATAAGCGGCTGGTAATTCCCGAATGGGATCCGGAGCGCAAGCTGGTTACCGGATATCCGCATTGGAAATTAGAAGAAGGCGATCATGAATTAAGAATAACCGTAAAAGACCGGGCTGGCAATATTACTAAAAAGACCCTTTCGTTTACAATTAAAAAGGGCAATAAATTATGATTCCGATTGCGGACGAAAGCCCCAAGGGGTACACTCCTTTTGTTAATTACGGATTAATCGCGGTGAACATATTCGTCTATTTCTTCTTGCAAGAAAAAAGCGAGGTTTTCTTTTACACCTACGGCTTGGTGCCGGCGAAATTTTTTACTCTGGACTATCAGCCCTTTGCCACTATGACTATTTTTACTTCCATGTTCATGCACGGGGGGCTATGGCACTTGTTTGGCAACATGCTCTATCTGTGGATATTCGGGGATAATGTCGAACACACCATAGGGCACGCTCGTTATTTGATTTTTTATTTGACGGTGGGGGTGGCGGCGGCTCTTATGCAGGCGTTCCTGGCTCCTTCGTCAACTGTGCCCATGGTAGGCGCAAGCGGCGCTATTTCCGGCGTTTTGGGAGCCTATCTGCTTAAATTTCCGGGTAATCGCATTTCCGTATTGATTTTCTTTTTCTTCTTTATAGAAATTATTCATATCCCGGCAATTGTTGTACTTTCCTTCTGGTTTTTATTCCAACTGTTAAACGGATATCTGTCATTAATGCCTGGCTTGCAGGGAGGAGTCGCCTGGTTTGCGCACATCGGCGGTTTTGTGGCGGGCTTTACACTGATCAGAGTTTTTGAACCGCGCAGGCGATGGCAAATTTAGGTACAAAGAAATGATTGTTTTCTAAAAAATTAGTTGAATACAGGCTTTAAATACAAAACAAAACCTCTCCCGGCAGTTATCGGAATTCGCACCAGGATGCCCGCTCCGGTTAAGAATAATGAACCATTTACAAACGTTTCCGTTAGAGAAGCGCATTCATTATTCAGGAAAAATGGGAAATGAATAAAAAATTGGTTACCTTGTATGGTATAACCAATAAGGTTCAATTAAATAATTAAATTAAAAGGGAGGTGCATATATGAGTGCCCAATCAAACAATTTGAACCTGGAGAATTTTCGTATGCCTCAATTTTCAGGTAAAACCATCCGCTGGACAGTGATAGCCGTTGTATTGGCTATTTTTTTCTTTTCCAGTTGGTTTACGGTGGGAGCCGAAGAGGTAGGCGTTGTAATGCGGTTTGGAAAATTTGTGCGAACGGTTGATCCCGGTTTAAATTTTAAATTGCCGTTTGGTATGGAAACGGTTTACAAAGTTCCCATTCAACGCCAATTAAAGCAAGAATTCGGATTTCGCACGTTACGTCCGGGGGTTCGCACCGAATACGCTACCAGGCGTTTCAGTGACGAATCGCTTATGCTAACAGGCGACTTAAACGCCGCCGAAGTCGAATGGATTGTGCAATACCGGATAGCCGATCCGTACAAGTATCTGTTTAAGGTTCGTAATGCCGAAACAACCTTCCGGGATATAAACGAAGCCGTAATGCGTGAAATCATCGGCGATCGGACGGTTACCGAAGTGTTAACAGTGGGACGCCAGGAAATCGCCACTTCGGCGGAAGTAATGGTTCAGGAGCTCGCGAATCAGTATGAAACAGGTATTAAGGTGGATCAGATTGTATTGCAGGACGTTAATCCTCCGGATGAGGTAAAGCCTTCGTTTAACGAAGTGAATGAAGCTTTGCAGGAAAAAGAGAAACTGATCAATCAAGCAAAGTCGGAATACAATAAAGTAATTCCGAAAGCGCGCGGCGAAGCCTTACGCATCATCGAGCAGGCTAAGGGTTACGCTACCGAACGCGTCAACGAGGCAAAAGGAGAGGCAGCAAGGTTCAATTCGCTCTATTCGGAGTATCGTAAGGCAAAAGAAGTTACGCGTCAGCGTATGTATCTGGAAACAATGAATGTGATTCTTTCAAATGTGGGTAGAAAATTAATCACCGATGAAAAAGCCACGGGAATTTTGCCCCTCTTTCAACTGGAAAAGGGAGGAAGTAAAAATGAGTAAAAGAAATATAATTTTTGGAGTTATTGGCGCATTTGTCTTTATCATCTTGATTTCTTCGGCATTCGTTGTGAACGAAACCGAACAGGTGATAATTACAAGATTGGGAAAACCGGTCAGAAAACCGATTGTAACTCCGGGTATTCATTTTAAATTGCCCATAATTGAGCAAGCGACCTTTTTTGACAAGCGATTTTTAGAGTGGGACGGCGACGCCAATCAGGTGCCAACGAGAGATAAGCGTTTTATTTGGGTGGATACTTATGCCCGCTGGCGTATTTCGGAGCCATTGTTGTTTTTTCAGCGTGTTCGCGACGAACGCGGAGCGCAGGCAAGGTTGGACGATATTTTAGACGGCGAAACGCGTAACGCGGTGGCAAAACATGAGTTGGTGGAATTGGTTAGAAGCAGCAATCGAAAACCGCTGGTGCTTGTGGACACTGCGCTTGCCGACGAGGATCAGGATCTGGAAAATGTATTTCCCACGGTTAAATACGGACGCGAAAGAATCACACGGGAAATTTTGGAAGCCGCAGGTCCGCGCACCAAGGACCTGGGTATTGAATTGTTGGATTTTCGCTTCAAACGGATTAATTATGTTGAAGAAGTTCAGAAAAAGATTTATGAACGGATGATCAGCGAGCGTAAGCGGATAGCCGAAAAATACCGTTCAGAAGGTCAGGGCGAAGCGTCGCAAATTTTGGGTTCAAAAGAGCGCGAATTGAAAAAGATCCAATCGGAGGCGTATCGAACCGCGGAAGAAATAAAGGGAAAAGCCGATGCGCAAGCGACGGCAATTTATGCCCAAGCTTATAACCGGAATTCGGATACAAGGGATTTTTACCGCTTTCTGAAAACATTGGAAACTTATAAAACGACATTTTCGAATAAGGATTGGTTGATTCTTTCCACGGATAATGAATTTTACAAATTTTTAAAGAACAGCAGCGGAAAATAAAAAAAATAGGGCTGGCAGAGAATTCTGTCAGCCCTTTGTTTTTATCCTTCTGCAGGGGGTAAGTTAGCGGGTTGGCGTTGTCCCAGTTTCTGATCGAGCATGAATAGCGCCGTGGGATCATCTTTGATCCATTTTAATTGTTTAATAATATCCGAAACCTGTTTTTCTTCTTCCACCTGTTCTTTAATGAACCATTCCATTTCCACCTGAGTGGGATAGTCTTTTTCTTTTAATGCAAGTTCATAAATGGCGTTTATTTTAGCGGTAACTCCGCGCTCGTGCTCCAAAACGGTTTCAAATAAATTCAGAAGATTTTCAAATTCGCTTTGCGGTTGTGTGAAAGCCCCAAGAACCACGCGTCCTTCGCGACTTTGCACATATTTAAAGATGCGCATGGCATGGAGATGCTCTTCTTCCGCCTGACTTAAAAACCAACCGGCAAAACCTTCCAGATCTATGGAATCGCAGTATGACGCCATGGAAAGGTAAAGATATTCGGAATAAAACTCATGCGTTATTTGTTCGTTTAAAGCCCGTTCAATGGATTTGCTTAACATTGTAGCCTCCGTTTTTAGTTTTTCGTTCGGTAAGTAATATACTAAAAAATCCCGATTAATAACCAGATTTTGAGAAACGGGTAAATCAGGGTCGGGTTCGGGCGTTTTGTAAAGGGGAAAAACAGGCGATTGCGGGATTTAAAGTTTAGATGAAATAAAAGAAGGACGGAGCCTTTGCAATGCAGAGACCCCATCCGATTTAAAAAGACGTATTTTCACGGTTCCGGAAAGAAAAAATCGTTAACAATGGCGTTAAAATCCTTTTCGGGCACGGCGCGTAATTCGCCGATGTAAATGTGCCCGTCCGCGGGAATGTTTGCTTCGTCCCGGGTTTTGGTAACGGATTTTTTAATGTAGGTATGGAGCCGATCGATCTCTTCTTCAAAATATTTAACCGCTTCTTGTCCGATCTTCAGATTCTTAATATCGTCCTCCAATTTTTCGGCGTCAATCTTGCAAATCCAATTGTTTTCGTAAGAGGTAACTTCCAGACGATCGGGATTTTCAATCACGTTGCCGTTAACCTGAATTACGCGTCCGCTTATGGGCGAGTGGAAAGGCACGGTATTTTGACCAAGCCGAATGTTAAACAACAGTTGACCTTGCTTAATTTCCATTCCGGGATTCGGAGCCTCAATCGCATCCGCTTTTCCGATAATTTTACTGGCAAAATCATCGATTCCCACATGCACTTCACCGCTTTCGGTTATTCCTGCCCAAGTATGCCACGGCGCAATAAAAACACCCCCGGGGATGTAAAAATCGATGGTCTCCTGAGCCTCGTATTCACCCATGTGCGTGATGTGCACCCGTGATTTTAGTTGTTTTTTGATCCGTTCTTGACGACGAATCAGAAATTTGTCCACCATCTCCACCAATTCGTCTTCGGTAAAGGGCTTTTGGACATAATCCATAGCGCCGTATTTCATCGTTTCAACGGCGGATTCAACGGTGGCATAACCGGTAATGATAATAACATCGATATCGGGACGCAGGTGCTTTGCCGCTTTACAGACTTCGATACCGTCCATTTCCGGCATTTTAAGGTCCGTAAACAGAAAGTCGTAATGGCGTTTTTGGATCAGACCCAATGCTTCCCGACCCGTCTGAACCGTATCCACCGAATATCCGGCTAAAACAAGGATTTTACGGAAACTGTCGAGAACAATTTCTTCGTCGTCCACAGCCAGAATACGAGCCTTGGGTTTAGGCACTTCCACGCGTTTCAAAGTTTTTGATTCATGGCTGTAATCCAGTTTTAAATTGACGGCAAGCGCTTCTTCGCGCTGTTTTTTTAATTTTTTCTCTTCCGCTTTTTTTAAGACCGTTCGAATAATCAAATCGGCAATCACGAAGAGAATAATGGCGACGATAAGTAGAAAAACACCCATAGAATTCTCCTTTATTTTAAAGTCTTAATCTCTGTTTATTAGCCGTAAGCCTGATTACAGGCGGTTAAATATTTAAATTCATAATTTAAATTCTTCGGAATAATCGTGTAAAGCCACCCTTCAAAATAGGGGTCTTTTTCTATTAATGACATATCCTGTTCTAATTTTTGATTGATGCTTATAATCTGTCCGCTGAGGGGCGCCATAACCGTATGAACGAGTTCGTCGCTTGCTTCAATTTCGGCGCAGGAAAAGCCCTGCGTTATTTCGCTATCGACGGACTGAAGCCGGAGAGAGCGGATCGGATCCACGATTTTAAGAAAGAGATCGGAAACCCCGATCTTCACAGAACCGTCGTTTTCAATAAAGCACCAACTGCCGTAACCCAGACGGCGATATTGGATGGGGCAGGGAACGATCATGGAATCTATGCCGGACTTTGTGCCCGATAAATTGGAGGTAAGCTCAACATAGCGAAATCCGCGATACAGGGCGCTTAGTACTTCGTCAACGGTAAAAGGTTTCGGCAAATAATCGATAGCTCCCAATTCCAAAGATCGGACGGCGTTTTCCACCGTGGCGTAACCCGTGGTCATGATTACCGGCAGATCGATATTCATCCGGCGCAGTTCTTCCAAAAAGCCAAAACCGTCCAAATCGGGCAACTTAATATCGCATAAACAAAGATCGTAAACGTGCTTTTGGACTAATTGTAAACCCGAGGTCGCGTCTCCGGCGGTATCGACCCGCCATCCTTCCGCAGTGCCGATTTTTTTGACGGCATCCAAAATTACCGGTTCGTCGTCAATGACTAACAAATGTTTTTGTCTTTCATTCATGGCGCTTCTAATCTAAGTTAACGGGTAAGTGAATGGTAAAGGTCGTGCCCGCTCCGACTTTGCTTTCAACCGAAATGATGCCTTCGTGGTTTTCAAGAATTCCCCAAATTACCGCAAGACCAAGTCCGGTGCCCTGTTGTCCTTTTGTGGTAAAAAAAGGGTCAAATATCTTATTGATCAATTCGGGCGGAATGCCGCAGCCGGTATCCGAAACTTTGATTTCAATATAATCGCGCGGTCCCTGTTTTTCGATGTACTCCCAGTACTGCCATCCGCAGGAAGTGGTAAAACAACCCTGCAGTTGACCCTTCCCCGGAATTTGCAGACTGTAAACCGGAGCGTAACATTCGGGACACTTTTTACTTTTGTCGATCAACGAAATATTGCATTTCGGACAAAGTATTTCCACAGGATCCGTTTCGTTAATGCTGATTTCAGACCGAAAATTTTTCCGTCCGTATATGGGGTCCAAATGAATAAACGATTCTTTTCCGTTCAACCTGATTTTTAATTTGATTGAAGGCAAGCCGTCAATCCGCGTCTGCTCATCCATCAGTTCATGACCCTTGGGGCACAAAGCCTGCCTTATTTGCGCGATCCCGTACGGAGACAGCCGTGTTAATGCGGTTGTTATGGCGATTGTTCCGCCGCCCTGTCCGATAGCCTGACTGGCGTTTACGATTAAATTGGTAAAAACCTGCTGCATTTGGTTGGGATCGATTAAAATTTGAGGCAGATTCCCGGAAAATTGTTTTTTAACCTGAATATGGTTTAACGAAAGTTGATTTTCCAAAACCGTAATAGCCCGCTCGATTACCTGGTGAATATCCGTTCTGATTTTTTTGGGAATCGATTGTCTGGCAAAGTCTAACAAGCCTTTTACGATTTCCCGGCTGCGCATGGTTTCGCGGACAATGACCTCAAGGTCTTTGTTGATTTCGGGTTGGTTTTTGGTGCGCTTTAAAAGAAAACTGGCATAGGTTAAAATTCCGGTCAAAGGATTATTGATTTCGTGAGCGACTCCCGCAGCCAGACGACCGAGCGAAGCCATCTTGTCTATTTGAAATAGTTGCTGGCGGGCTTCGGTTAATTTTTGGGTCATAATATTAAACGATCTCGCCAAAAAGCCCAATTCGTCATTCCCGAGCTCGGGCACTTTGTAATTAAGATTGCCGGATGCGACCTGCCTTGTGGCAACCAATAATTTTTGAACGGGTCTATCGACCAGTTGTTTGACAAGCAACCACAATACAATGGCTAAAGTAAGTATGGATATTAACGCCAACAAAGCCATCTTACGCTTTGCGGCTTTGATTTCGCGATCCACCTTGCTTAAACAAACCGTAAGATCAAGAACTCCTAATACGGTTTGAGTTTTGGGATGGGCGTGGCAAGGGGCTTTCCAGCACGAAGGTTCGTTGTAAATAGGATTAATGATGCCCATAACACGGAATGTGCCTCCGGGCGGGAGGTAAATTCGCGCGCGTTCAGAGATGGAAAGTTTTGAAAGGGGTTGATTCGATTCGTGGCAGGAATAACACGCTTCGGCTTTTTTATCCACAACCATGTTAATTTGCGAACTATCCGCCGCGTAAATTACCCGCCCTTCTTTATTCAATATGCGCACCTGCTGAATACACGGCTGCTGTCCGATGGTGCGAATTATCGCATGGGTAACCTCCCTGTTGTTGGCAAGCATTGCGACTTTCGTGCTGTTTTTAATGGTTTCGCTCTGGGCATTCACAAAATCTTTTACCTGGTCAAGCAATAAGGCGTTTTGTGAACGGATGGTCAAAAAGGCAAAACCGCTAAAAATTAAAATCGCCAAAAGGGAAGTCGTTATAATTAACTTAAATGCAATCTTACTAAACATCCCTTCCCTACCTTTTCATCTTTCTACCGGGTATGTCCCGGGGGAACATTTTGTCGTCATGGCATTCCGTACATTGGGGCTTCTTCCTAAAGTTACGACTTAAATGGCAAATTTCACAATCTATTTCACGATGATTTTCGTCCAATTGAATTCCCGTGATTTTATGATTAAACGATCCGACTTTCCAATTGGTTTTATGGCAGTAATTGCAATCGGTCTTCAGCGGTTGAAATTCCGTCTGATCCTGATGGCAGCTTTTGCAGGGCAGCGATTTGTGAAAGGGCTTCAAGCGCCAGCCTGTTTTTGCGTGGTCAAAGGGCGGCTTTTTTTCGGCGCCGTGACATTTGTCGCAATTTTCGTCAATGGCATTTTCATGGCAGGAAATACAATTTTCATGATTCAGAACAATCGTTCTTTGCTTTTGCGGCGATTTATGGCAATCGGCACAAACATTTCCGCGATGGCAGGCGACGCAGTTAAGTCCGAATTGTACGATGTGCTGATCGTGATAAAATGTGACTATCGGAGCTTCGTCGTAATCGCTTTTCAATAAAAATAGTTTCGGAGTTTTTGGAGTCGGGTGCCGCTTTTCAGCCAGTTCGGTCAGCGTTTTCTTGTCTTTACTTATATCGGCGGAGACCTTCGGGTGGCAGGAATAGCAATCCGACTTTTTTTGCCAGGCGGCGTCCCAGCCGCGGTGACAGTTTATGCATAACTGATGATACGCTCCTTTTAAAGAAGGTCTGGAGATATCGGTTCTGCGACTATTTGGTTCATGGCAAACGATGCACGGTCTCACTTTACCCGGCGGATTATGGTGGTGGCAATATTCGCAGCCGCCCATCATTTCCGCCATTCGGGCGTGTAACCGGTGGGTGAATACAGCCGGAGCGTATTCATTTGCCAGAGTATCAATAATAAAAAGAGTCGGAGCGTCGTCAACCGAGTGATGGACCGTTATTCCTTCGCGAATAAAATCGGGACAAATTTTCAGGCACGGTTCATTGTAGGTGGGTTTTGAACAGTAATGGCATTCGTCGCATCTTAAAGGAAACTGGGCATGATGACCGACGCGCTGTCCAAAACCGATACTCAGGCTGAAAAATAGTAACAAAATAACTTTCGCTATTGATTTCATCTTATCACTCCGCGTATGGCAAACTTAGCTTTGGGTCGATAGTTCTTATCGGGTTGCGCCAGAACCGGAAAAATCATAACCAAAGCCCGGTAAAGTAAAATCTCAAGCGCGATTAATCCGATAGTAATGGAGATTTCTCCGATCGACGGTTTGTAAGGTTTAAGGATATAAGGAGGCGTGTAGGCGGTAATGAACACATTAAAGCGGTTTATCAATACCCCGAAAATCACGAGCAGAGACGCTAAATATAACAGAGTCCGCGAACGGAGGACTTTATCCCAGAAAAACATGCGTATGGGGATGATGACGCCAAAAAGAATTTCGATAACCCACATTACGCTGGCAAAATTAATTTCGTTCAGATAAACATAAGTTCCGCGAATAACCATGTCTCCTATTTTAAAGGCTAGATAAACGCCTAAAAGCGGTCCCACAAAACGGGCTAATCGAGCCAATACGTCCATTTCCGGTTTTAAGCCCAATGAACGGGAAGCAGACAGAGATTCCATGATAACCATGGGGAAGCCCACCGCAAAGGCGGACAGCAAAAACAACAACGGAGAAATGGGCGTTTGCCACAAAGGATGGATTTTTGGTCCGGCGATTAACATTAACGTGCCTAACGAAGATTGATGCAGGCATGATAGCACCACGCCCAAAAGGATGAAAAAGAACATGGTGTTATCCAGAAAATTGTCTATCCAGCGCAGGGTAGAGTCGATAGGACGATTCAGAAATCGAAGGGCGCCTTTTAAATGGACTTTGCCGATAAAGCGTTCGGTGACAATCGGGAAAAATTCAATGTACAACGTGCCGAGGTAGGTCATTACGCAAATACCGACTTCGAATAATACGGAGTTGCTGTTGCCCATAACAGGCACATGCCAGATATTGTAATATCGACCGAGATCAAACATAACCCCGATCGCCACGAAGGTATAGCCCAGCATAGCGGTCATAATTGCGGGACGAACCAGAACGCGGAAATCTTCACGATAAAAGATGTGAACCAGAGCCGATGTGGTAAAGCCTCCGGCGGCAAGGGCTACCCCGGCAGCCACGTCGATTCCGATCCATAATCCCCAGGGGTACTGATTGTTCAAGTTTGTAACGGCGCCAAGACCCAAGCCAAACCTTAAAATACTCCATACAATTCCGTTTAAAGCAAGGACAATCAGAATGATTACGCCCGTGGAAAGAAAGGATCGTTTTACCGGAGCGGGTTTTAGCATTTCGTCCATGACCTATTCCTCCTCTTCCCGATTTTGTTTTCCTAACCACATAATTCCGCCTAAAAGAGCATATAGCGCAACCGGCGGAACAAAGAATTTGAAAATGGCGTGTTGAATGGGCTCAGTGGCGCCCGGCGCCGGATCGGTTCCGACATCCGGAAAATCGAGGCTGTCAAAATTCTGTCCGGCAAGATAAAGCCACGATGTGCCAGCGACTTCATGTTCGCCGAATACATGGTCAAAATAACGCTCAGGATTACGGCGGATTTTTTCATGAGCCAATTGAACCAATTCGTAGCGTTTGCCAAAAGTGAGAGCTTCGACGGGACAAATTTCCACGCATGCCGGAATGCCGCCTTTTGAAGTGCGATTTTCATAGCAAAAATCACATTTCATGATTTTAGGTTCTATGGCTTTGTCGTATTCAAAAGCGGGAATTTGAAAAGGACAGGCGACCATGCAGTACCGGCAGCCGATGCAACG
>JAJRSN010000470.1 GCA_024278715.1 Calditrichota bacterium | reverse complement strand
TTCGCATCGCCAATCAAAGATTGCAGGAATTAAACAAACAGTTGGAAGAAGCCAACGAGCAATTACAAAATCTGGATCTGGCAAAATCGCGCTTTTTGCAAATCATCAGTCACGAAATACGAACGCCGTTAACCGGAATTATGGGTTTTACCGAATTATTAAGCAACTCGCTGGACAGCGAAGAGCTGCAGGAATTTATTCAGGCATTAAAAGATTCGGTTGATCGTCTGGAAAGATTTTCTCAAAGAGCCCTGTTCATTACCGAACTTCAGGTAAAAAATCGTGAAATCCATAAATCAAAGATAAATATCTTGCAAATATTTTATAGCGTTATCGCAGAATTTAAGCCACAAATAAAAAGCAAGAATATTCGGTTAAAACGATGTTTATCCGAAGAATTGACGGTAAACGCCGATTATGATTTGTTTAATTACTGCCTTAAAACCATTTTGCATAACGCAATCGAATATGCCCCGGAAAACGGTGAAATTTCGATTAAAGTAAAATCAACCGACCAAAACACGATCATTTCAATCAGCGATAATGGTCCGGGGTTTTCCAAAGAAGCGCTCGATTTTAAATTCCAATTATTTGCTTTGGGAAAAGAACCCATCGATCAAAATTTTGGGCTCGGACTGGCAACCACAAATTTAATAATGAAAGCGCATTCAGGATACATGGAAATCGGCAATCGACCGCAGGGCGGAGCAATTGTAAAATTAAGTTTTCCCGGTTAAGCATATTAAGAATGCAATAATCAATTCGGAGGAAAGCGTGATGACTGAGGCTCTTTCTAAACCAACGGTGCTTGTAGTTGATGATTCTCCTGAAAATATTGATGTGCTTAAAGCCATTTTGGAAAAGGACTACAAAGTAAAAGTGGCGTTAAACGGAGCGAAGGCTTTAAAAATAGTTGAGAATCAGGAACTACCGGATATTATTTTACTTGACATAATAATGCCCGAAATGGACGGCTTGGAAGTTTGCAGGCGCTTAAAATCCAATATCAAAACCCGAAAAATTCCGGTTATTTTTGTAACGACCAAGGGCGAACCGATTGACGAAGAAAAGGGATTTGAAATCGGCGCGGTTGATTACATCGCCAAACCCATAAGTCCCGCCATAGTCAAAGCGCGGATAAAAACCCACCTTTCATTGTACGATCAAAGCCGTTTACTGGAAGAAAAAGTTCGTGAGCGCACCGCCGAGCTGGAAGAAACGCGTTTAGAAATAATACGCAGACTCGGAATCGCCGCAGAATTCAAGGACAATGAAACGGGAATGCATATTTACCGCATCGGACATATCTCCCGCATTTTAGGATTATCTGTTAATATGAGCGAATATGATGCGGACGTGCTGATGCAGGCTGCCACAATGCATGATGTGGGAAAGATAGGAATTCCGGATAAAATTCTGTTAAAGCCCGCCAGACTGACAGCGCATGAAATGAAAATCATGCAAAAACATACGATAATCGGATCCAGAATTATCGGAGACCACCCCTCTATTTTATTAAAAACGGCTAAAACCATTGCCCTGACCCATCATGAAAAATGGGACGGCGGCGGATATCCGCTGGGATTAAAAAAGACGGACATACCGCTTGGCGGACGAATTGTTGCCATAGCAGATGTTTTTGACGCTCTGATCAACAAACGCCATTACAAAGATGCCTGGACTCTGGAAAGGGTTCTCGAATATTTTCAAGAAAACAAGGAAAAACATTTTGACCCGGATCTGGTAGATCTTTTTTTTGAAAACAAAGACAAAATTCTTCAAATCTCCAAAAAATATTCTGACTTTAAAAACAATGAGTCAAAATAAAATGACGGAATATCTTATGGAAGAACTTACAGTAAAACCTAAAATATTAATTGTTGACGACGCCCGCGAGAATATAGACATTTTACGGGCAATTTTGTCCGATTATCGCTGTCTTGCCGCTTTGGACGGGAAAACCGCTCTAAAAATCGCCCGTTCGGATAATAAACCAGACCTGATCTTGTTAGATATTGTTATGCCGGGCATGGACGGATATGAAGTTCTGAGACAGTTAAAGAAAGACGAAGAAACAAAAAAGATTCCGGTCATTTTTCTCACAGGCAGAGCCGAAGAAGAAGACGAAGTAAAAGGGCTTAATCTCGGCGCGGTGGATTATATTAAAAAACCGATAAGCGCCCATGTGGTGCGGGCTCGCGTAAAGACTCACCTGAACTTAAAACTCGCCCTGGAGAAAATCGAGGTTCAAAAGAAAGAGTTGATAAACGCGGCGAGATTAAAAGAAGATGTTGAACACATTACCCGCCACGACATTAAATCTCCTTTAACGGTCATAATCGGAAATATGCGTTTATTAATCGACACCGAAGAGTTTGACGAAAATATCAAAAGGATGCTGCTTTCCACCGAAAAAGCGGCTTATCGTATTTTGGATATGGTTAACCGGACTTTAGATCTTTACAAAATGGAAAAGGGGAATTACAAAATTTTATTCGAACCCGTGGATGTCGTTGAACTGCTGAGACATGTTCAAATCGAGGTTGAAAGATCGCTTGCTTACAAAAACGTGGCAATAAATATTTTTTACAATTACGAGAATCTTTCGGCTGATCATTCCTTTATTATTTCCGGCGAAAAATTTCTTTTCCACACGTTGCTGGCAAATTTGATCAGCAACGCCGTGGAAGCTTCACCCAAGGGAGGAGAGGTCGAAGTTATTCTTGAATCAAACGATAAAAAGATCATTAAAATTCATAACCATGGCGCTGTGCCGCCGGAAATTCGCGATCGCTTTTTTGAGAAATACGTTACCGCGGGTAAAAAAAGAGGCACCGGTTTGGGCACCTATTCCGCTAAATTAATTACAGAAACCATGAACGGCGTTATTGAAATGCGAACCTCGGAAGAAGACGGCACCTGGGTAATTTTGCAATTTCCCAAATGAGGGGTAGAGATGTTTATTCTTTACCGCGGAGGCGCAGAGGACGCTGAGGTTTTTGACCGCAGATTAAACTGATTACGCAAATTTCGCTGATTAAATTAAGGCGTTTTTGATTTGTAGTGCTTAAACAAGATAATTTTCCCCGTTTAAGTTTCGATTTTAAATTAAATTTGCTTTGTGCTCTTTGCTCCTCCTTTGTGTCCTTTGAGGTTAATATTTATCGCAGATTGAGTTGAGGTTTCTTACCGCAGAGTCGCAGAGGGCGCTGAGGTTTTTGACCGCAGATTAAACTGATTGCGCAGATTTCGCTGATTAAGTTTGTATTTTTTGTTTTTTAGCGCTTATTAAAAGAAGTTGCTTCATTTTATTTCTAAAGTCCTTGTTCCGTCATTTTGGATGTGGAGAAAAATCTTTTAACTCTGACAAAGCCAAAAGATTTCTCGTCGCTGCGCTTCTCGAGATGACAAATTCAGACCTTCTCAGAGCAGACATATAATTATTTTCCGGACTTAATTTCAGTAATCGGAGATAATAAAAAAACAAGTCTTTTTTACGGTCAGAAGCGGGGATGATTTTTGTCAACGGTTATCAAATTGCTAAAAGATTAACGAACACAATCGGCGTCAGCGGGAAAACTCGGTGTGATTTTGGACAGTGTTTATCAAGCCCCTAAAGGGGCTTCCGAAGGTCGTAAACGACCTATCCACCTCTTTCTCGACGCTGCACTGCTCTAAATGACAATAACAGACCTTTTAGAGCGAACTCATTCTAATTTTTAATTCAATTTACTGTATTCTTCTTTGCGTAATTTGCGGTTTCCATTTTTTCAGTTCAGCTTAAAAATAAAGAATTTTTCCCTACCCTTACCTCTTTATTTTTACTTGCTAAATTAAGCCCCTTTTGATATTTTAAAATGTACAAGAAAATTTTCTCCGAAAACAAACCTGCCACGGAGGTCGGCATGCTCAACCGCAAACTTAAAATGGGAATGATCGGCGGAGGACCCGGATCGTTTATCGCCGCGATTCATTACAAAGCCGCTGTTTTGGACGGACAAATCGAACTGACTGCCGGCGCCTTTAGCCGCGATCCCGAAAAATCAAAACAAACCGGAAAAAGTTACTTTTTGCATCCCTCCCGCGTTTACGGCAGCTATCAGGAAATGATCGAAAAAGAAAAACAATTACCCGAAGGCGAGCGCATCGATTTTGTGGTAATTACAACACCCAACAACTGGCACTTCCCGATCGCGCGTGACTTTTTACAAGCGGGATTCCACGTTGTCTGCGATAAACCCATGACGCTTAACGTGAAAGAAGCCCGCCAACTCAAAAAATTAGTCGAACAAAGCGGATTGCTCTTTGCCCTGACCCATAATTACACAGGCTACCCCATGGTAAAACTGGCGCGCGATATGGCGCGAAAGGGCGAATTGGGCGACATCCGCAAAATCGTTGTACAATATCCTCAGGGCTGGCTCGCCACGCCGCTGGAACGCACGGGACAAACTCAGGCAAGCTGGCGCACCGATCCCAAACAAAGCGGCGCCGCGGGCTGCATGGGCGACATCGGAACCCACGCCGAAAATTTGAGCGAATACATCACCGGTTTAAAAATTACCGAAGTGTGCGCAGATTTAACCACCTTTGTGGAAGGTCGCCCTTTGGATGACGACGGCAACGTGCTGCTTCGTTTTGATAACGGCGCCAAGGGCATTCTGCATTGCAGTCAGATTTCCGTGGGCGAAGAAAATAATCTTGCCATCCGGATTTACGGTGAAAAGAAGGGTTTGGAGTGGCATCAGGAGCATCCGAATTATTTGTACGTAAAAGAGCAAAATGCTCCGACGCAAGTCTGGAAACGCGGCAACCCTTACGTTTCCGAATACAGCCCGGCTGCGGCGCGCGCCACCCGGCTTCCCGGAGGGCATCCCGAAGCCTTTATCGAAGCCTTCGCCAATATTTACAAAAACTTCGCCGATTCTTTGATCGCACGGCTGACAGGCGAAAAACCAGATCCTTTGGCTTCGGATTTTCCGACGGCTGACGACGGTTTGCGCGGAATGTTATTTATCGAAACCGTAGTGCAAAGCGCCAAGAGCGATTCCAAATGGACACCGATGGCGGAATAAAAAGATTAAAGATTAAAGTAAAAGGTCGTGATGAGTAATGAGCAATAAAAAATACAAAATAAAAAATAATGAGGGATTGTCAGAAAGCATTGAAGCCGGTCTTGCGTGACGAGAAACTGGAAATGCCGATTAACGCTTAACGCTTAACGAACTGTCGTGATGAGTAACGAGAAGTAGAAGTTTAGTTGTTTAAAAGTTTAGGGAATTAATTGCACTTGCATTCAGAGATTGCGCGGTTTGATTAAAGCCCCCTTGCCTTCGGCGTTCCCCCCTTCCCGTCTGCACGGGACAGGTTCAAAGGGGGGAAATTAAAAGGGGGAATATTCAACGCAGAATAAAGGAAAAAATGCGTGATAATCGACTGATTGACAAAGACAAAAGACAAAAGATTAAAGGTTAAAGGTCAAAGGTTAACAGAAAGCAGAGAGCAGAAAACCGTGATACGTAGATGGAGAAGCCGCTTAACGCTTACACGATTAACGCTTAACGAATTCCGTGATGCGTGATGAGTAACAAAGTTATATTGGAAATTTAGCGAAAATGGAAGAGAACCTTTAACCTTTACACCCTTAACGTGTAACAAATTAAAGCAAGGATTTTATTGTTAATATAATACAGCAGAATATCTGCGATTTTAAAAATCTAAAAAAACAGGAGTTGGTTATGAGTCGTCCCGTAACTCTTTTTACCGGTCAATGGGCAGACCTCCCGTTGAAAACTCTGGCTCAAAAAGCTTCGGCATGGGGCTACGACGGTCTGGAATTGGCTTGCTGGGGAGACCATTTGGATGTGGAAAAAGCCGTCGCGGACAAAGGCTACTGCGAACAAATATTAGCGTTACTGAAAAAGTACAATCTAAAAGTGTTCGCCATCAGCAACCATTTAGCCGGGCAGTTGGTTTGCGATCCCAACACCGATTCACGTTCCGATGCTTTTGCACCTGCGCACTGCAAGGGCGATGCCGAAAAAAAACGTCAATGGGCGATAGAGACCATGAAGATGACCGCACAGGCTGCAAAAAATCTTGGAGTTAAAGTGGTAAACGGCTTTACCGGTTCTTCCATCTGGCATTTATTTTACGCCTTCCCTCCGGTTACGCAGGAAATGATCGAAGAGGGCTTTGAGTATTTTGCCCGAATGTGGAATCCCATTTTCGACGTGTTTGACGAATTCGGCGTTAAATTTGCGCTGGAGGTTCATCCCACGGAAATCGCCTTTGATATTGTTACCGCCAAACGCGCGCTACGGGCGGTCAATAACCGGACTGCTTTCGGATTTAATTTTGATCCCAGCCACCTGCACTGGCAAATGGTCAATCCCGTTTTGTTTTTAAGGGAATTTTCGGATCGAATTTACCACGTTCATTTAAAGGACGCCGCCCTGCAATTAGACGGGCGCAGCGGAATTTTGAGCTCGCATCTCAATTTCGGCGATCCGCGCCGCGGGTGGGATTTTCGCTCGCTGGGACGCGGTCAGATTAATTTCGAAGAGATCATTCGAACGTTGAATCATATCGGCTATCAGGGAGCCCTTTCCGTGGAATGGGAAGACAGCGGCATGGAGCGAGAACACGGAGCCAGGGAAGCACTGGAATTCGTGCGAAAACTGGATTTCAAACCTTCGGGTCAGGCTTTTGATTCGGCATTCGAACGCGATTAAAAACAGGGAGCGATATGTCAAAAAAGAAAAACACAACCAAACGGCGTGATTTTATCAAACGCACATTAATAACGGTTTCCGGAAGTCTGGCTTTCCCCTATATAGTTAAGGCTTCGGCTTTGGGACTCAACGGACACGTTCCGCCAAGCGAGCGCATTACCATCGGATGCATCGGCGTCGGCGGCATGGGTACATCCAATCTGCAAGCCTTTTTATCCAAAAAAGAAGCGCGGGTTATCGCCGTTTGTGATGTGGATAAGGAGCACCGTTTAGCCGCCAAACGTTTAACAGACGAAATCTATGGCAATTCGGACTGCGCCCTTTACAACGATTTCAGGGAATTGTTAGCCCGCGACGACATCGACGCGATAATGACGGCGACTCCCGACCACTGGCACGCCTTAATCGCCGTGGCTGCCGCCCGCGCCGGAAAGGATATTTACGCCGAAAAACCCCTCGCCTATTCCATTGCCGAAGGCAGAGCTATTGTGGATGCCGTCAGGCGATACGGCGTAATCTGGCAGACCGGAAGCTGGCAGAGGTCTCAAAGCCACTTTCGCTTAGCCTGCGAATTGGTCCGAAACGGACGAATAGGTCGTGTGCACACGGTTCGCGTGGGTTTGCCCACCGGCAATTCCGTAAACAAAGTGAACCCCAAACCGACCAAACCTCCGGAAGGTTTTGATTACGATTTTTGGCTGGGACCGGCGCCCTGGCGCCCTTACACTCCCGGTCGTTGTCACTGGAATTTCCGCTGGATCAGCGATTACTCCGGCGGTCAGATCACGGACTGGGCGGGTCACCATTGCGATATCGCCAATTGGGGAATGGACACCGAGCATTCGGCTCCGCGCTTTATCGAAGGCTGGGCGGAATTTCCCTCCGGAGAAGACGGTCTTTACGACACGCCCGGACGTTATTATTTTGAAGCCCTTTACGAAGAAGGCTTTAAAATGATCGTAGCGGATCGCAAACAACAGCCCAAAGACATGGGCGTCCATTTTATCGGCGACGAAGGCTGGATTCATGTTTCCAGAGCAGGCATTGAAGCCTATCCAAAGTCCGTTTTAAAAACCCCCGTCGCTCCGAACGAAATCCACCTTTACCAAAGCAACGATCACCATCAGAACTTTTTGGATTGCGTGAAAACCCGAAAGCAAACCATTACACCGGTTGACGTGGCGCATTACTCGATCATGGTGGGACATCTGGGACTGATAGCCATCAAAACAGGACGCCGGGTGGAATGGGACGTCAAGCGGGAAAAATTTGTCCACGACCCTGACGCCGACCGCTATTTGAGCAGACCCATGCGCAGCCCATGGAAGCTGTAATCCGGGCGAAGGCAAATGAATCAATAATTTCTATTTTCAATCGCAGCTTAGAGGTGCTCATTCGAATCAAGGCAAACATCCGCCGCCCACTATGGCGCTGCGTTTTATTCTTCCTTCGAAGATTTGGCACGAAAGCGGGTGTATAAAAGCGAAATAACCAGCAAAACAAGTCCCAAACCTAAAAGCGAGAGCACGCGGTATTCCGGCGTCAGCCTAAAAATTCCGAGAAGGATAACATATAAAGCCGTAAGCAGTAAAGTTGAAAGAGCCATCCAGCGATACTTGGGAATTTTAAGAATGACGCTAAGCGAATAATAACCCAAAGCGAGCACA
>JAJRSN010000469.1 GCA_024278715.1 Calditrichota bacterium | reverse complement strand
TTCAAAAGCGCTTTTACGGGGCATGCGGCTCAGGGCGGATTTTTAGGCGCCACCGTGATGTTAACCATCCGCTGGGGAGTAAGCCGGGGCGTTTTTTCCAATGAATCCGGTTTGGGAAGTTCGCCAATCGCAGCCGCAGCCGCTATTACAAAGCATCCGGCAACTCAGGCTCTGGTCTCTATGACACAAACTTTCATCGATACCATTGTAATTTGTACAATGACCGGACTGGTTATTCTGCTTTCCGGGCTGTGGACAAACGAACCGTTGGTTACGGGCGCGAAATTAACCTCGCAGGCGTTTAGCGCCTCGCTGCCTGTGGTTTCATGGCTGCCGGGTAATTATGGCGGGCTTATTGTTTCTATCGGATTGGTTTTATTTGCCTATTCAACGATTTTGGGTTGGAGCTACTATGGAGAAAAGGCTTTGGAATTTATCACGGAAATCGGACCCAATGTTCGCCGCTTTGTTTCGTATTTGCTGGTAGTTATTCTGATTGTTCCTTTCTTTATCGTACAGAATGTTCAACAGGGAAGGACGCTTTTAAGCGTTTTCCTGATTTTGATCTATATTTGGATTTTCGTTCAGATAAGATCGAAAATCAAGAAGCCCGATTTAAAGACCATAACCATCATGTATCGCGGCGCGTTTGGGGTGTATGTTTTGATCGGAACCGTGGCTCAATTGGAGCTTGTTTGGATAATGGCGGATGTTTTCAACGGATTAATGGCTTTTCCGAATTTGATCGGTTTGATCGGACTTTCGGGGGTGGTATTAAAAGTGACAAATGATTATTTTAATGAAAAAAATCTTAATAAATAATTTGACATGATTTTAATGAATTTTTATATTAGAAGTCTTGTATTAAAAAATAAGAGCCAGTAGCTCAGTCGGTAGAGCAGCGGCCTTTTAAGCCGTTGGTCCGGAGTTCGAGTCTCCGCTGGCTCACGAATATAAAGCTCGTGATTCCGATGGATTGCGGGCTTTTTGTTTATGTGTGCAAAATTCGGAAAACGCCGGTTTGGATACGCTTTGGCGGAAGTAGGAAAATTTTAAGCCTAATATTAATTGAATTTATTTTTGATTCGAAATTCTATTTTATTATTTTAAACTTAACCGTAATTTGTTGAAATAAGATAATTAATGCAATGTGAAAAATAAAAGCGAGAGCATGATGCCCAAAGCCGCAGACCCTTTAAATGAATATTTAGAAATATTAAAATCATTTGAAGTGAACAAGGTCGAATACATTTTGATTGGCGGACTTGCGGTGATCCTGCATGGCATGCCAAGATTCACAATTGATATGGATGTATTTGTCAAAATTTCATCTCAAAATATTGAAAATCTGAGAAAAGCGCTTAAAACTATTTTTAAAGAAGACAAATCTATTGATGAGATAACGCCTCAGGAATTAACTAAATATGCGGTTATCAGATATGGACCACCGGAAGGGAATTATTATATCGACATAATGACCAAAATTGGAGATGCCTTTGGTTATGAAGATTTGGAATATGAAATTTTTGAGATTAAAGGTGTAAAGGTGAGAATAGCAACAGCCGAAACTTTGCTCAAAATGAAAAAAAATACAATAAGAGAAAAAGATAAAATGGACGTTTTTTTTCTTAAAGAAAAAATTAAAAAAAGGTTTAGCAAAAAGTAACGCTATGCCGGTATCTAAATATATATCCTTTGAAGAAGCTGAAAAAGCGCTGTGGAATTTTAATCCGGATCAAGCCTATTATGATAAAGTGGCATTCATATTGAAGTCTGGCTGTGACTTGGTGCAAACCAAATACAAGCCCGGCATATATAAATTCAAATCTATCCGTGATGCCAACAAATTTATTGATGCGGAAATATTAAGGCAAGCGGGAAAAAGGTTGCGAATTAAATAATTTGTTTTCTCCGAAATGCGTGCCTTATGTGTGCCGTTAATATTGCAAATTGCTACCGATTTATGGTAATAAATGTTAATTATTTGTGATGATTTACGAAAGGCTAAATTATTAATATGAGCTGGTTATGTTGTAAATATCAGATTTGCGAAAATAGGTCGCTTTGGGGCTGAAGATCAGTGCTGATATTATTCAATTTCTTTGCTTTTTTTTGCGCAAAACGGATACTTAGCAAGGTGCAGGTAACATGCGTTGATACGGATTATTTTAAGCCGTTGGTCCGGAGTTCGAGTCTCCGCTGGCTCACTGAAAAGCCTGCCAAGGTTAATCTTGCAGGTTTTTTTATGTTGAAAAAGTGAATCGATTATCGCTTTCCAATTTTATTTGTTCATTAAAGCGAATATGACGAAATTCGTACGGTTTTATTTAAACGAGGTTCCGAATTAATAATGGTTCAAAAAAATAGATTCTATTTCGATTATGCCGCCAATACTCCGGTGGATCCTGAGATTTGTCGTTTTCTTGCCGAATTTTATGAAACGCATTACGGAAATTCCGCCGGTATTCATCATTTTGCCCGCGATATGCGCGAAGTTCTGGACAGGGCGCGCATCGTTATAGCAAAAGAAATCGGCGCGGGAAGTCCGGAAATTGTTTTTACTTCTTCGGCTACCGAGAGCAATAACTTGATCTTAAAAGGGCTTGCCTATAAATATCCCGATAAAAATCACATTATTATTAGCTCCGTAGAGCATTCTTCGGTTTTCGAGGTAACGCAATTTTTAAAGACCCTCGGATTTTCCGTTTCTTTTATTCCCGTCGATCAAAACGGAAAAATTGAGACCGATGAAATTGAGGACTTAATCCGTCCCGAGACCTTGTTGGTTTCCGTTATTTGGGTAAATAACGAACTCGGCACAATTCAGCCGCTGGAAGAGATCGGCAGTATCTGCAGACAAGCCGGAATTCTTTTCCACACCGACGCAGTTCAGGGATTTGCAAAGTTACCCGTCAATGTCCGTGAAATGAACATCGACCTGTTGACAGCTTCTTCTCATAAAATTTACGGACCTTTGGGCGCCGGAATGGCTTACATTAAAGAGGGGATTAAATTAGAACCTTTATTGCACGGCGGAGGGCATGAAGACGGAAAACGGTCATCTACTGTCAACGTACCGGCGATAGCGGCATTTGCAAAAGCAGTGGAATTGTATCAATCAGCGGCTGAAGCGGAATTCGAGCGTATTAAAAAATTTCGGCAGAAAATAGTTCAATCGGTTTTGGAGTCGGTTCCCGATTCGCGGGTTAACGGAAGCTCGGACGGACTGCCGCACATTATTAATTTGTCGTTTAAAAATGTTGACGGCGAACTTTTGGCTATTTATTTGGATCGAAAGGGAATAGCGGTGTCAACGGGTTCGGCGTGTTCCACCGGCAAAATCCGCGGTTCGAGAATTCTGGAAGCGTGCAATGTGTCTGTCGAATGGCGAAAGGGAACCATTCGGATTAGTTTGGGACGGTTTACGACCGATGAAGCCGTTGATTA
>JAJRSN010000468.1 GCA_024278715.1 Calditrichota bacterium | reverse complement strand
ATTCAACCGCCCGTAAGTTTCATACGCTACCCGTGCCTTCGTCAGAACGTTACCGCTTTCGAGTTCCAGAGGATGTTCGGGCGTAAACAGTTTAACGATTTGTGTTTTGCTTTTTAACATGATTCAATCTTGATTAGCTTTTTGCCAAAGCCTGTTCAAAGTCTTCTTTAATATCATCGATGTGTTCCAGACCGACCGAAACGCGGATTTGATCCGGAGTCACACCGGCGCTCTTTTGTTCTTCTTCCGAAAGCTGCTGATGCGTAGTGGAAGACGGGTGAATGACCAGCGTTTTGGCGTCGCCCACATTAGCTAACAAACTTGCTAATTTCACATTGTTTACAAAGGCTTTACCGGCTTCTTTTCCGCCCTTTATCCCAAAGGCGATCATTGAACCGTAGAGACCGGGTCTTAAGTATTTTTTCGCCCGTTCGTGGGAAGGATGGGAAGGCAATCCGGGGTACCAAACCCAACTGACTTTCGGATGATCTTTCAGCCATTTAGCCAGTTCCAGAGCATTCTGGCAATGACGTTCTATTCTCAAAGAAAGGGTTTCCAATCCCTGTAAAAACAAAAAAGCATTAAAGGGACTCAGAGCCGGACCAAAATCTCGTAAGGCTTCTACCCTGGCGCGGATGATAAAGGCAATATTACCCGATGGGCTGTCGGCGCCGAAGGTTTCCCAGAAATTGAGTCCGTGATAACCGGGATTAGGCTCGGTAAAAATCGGAAATTTCCCGTTTCCCCAGTCGAATTTTCCGCTGTCAACAATTACGCCGCCGATGGAAGTTCCGTGACCGCCAATCCATTTGGTCGCCGAGGCTGTAATAATATCCGCTCCCCAATCGAAAGGGCGAACCAGATAGCCCGCCGCTCCGAAGGTATTATCGACAATGAGCGGAATTTTGCGTGAATGCGCCAGATCGGCAAGCGCTTCAAAATCCGGAATGTTCAACAGGGGATTGCTGATACTTTCGATGTAAATGGCTTTGGTTTTATCATTGATCAATTTCTCGTAGTCTTCCACGCGATCACTCGTGCAAAAACGGACGTCAACTCCTAATCTGGGAAACGCCACTTTGAATTGATTGTACGTTCCGCCGTACAGAAAAGTTGTGGAAACGATATTTTCTCCGGCTTGGGCAATGGTTGCCACCGCCAGGAACTGGGCTGCCTGACCCGACGCCGTCGCCAGAGCTGCTGCTCCGCCCTCCAGAGCGGCAATACGTTTTTCAAACACGTCCGTGGTGGGATTCATGATGCGTGTGTATATGTTGCCGAACTCTTTCAGATCAAACAACGCGGCTGCATGATCCGCATCTTCGAACAAATAAGACGTTGTTTGATATATCGGTACGGCTCGTGAACGGGTTTCTTTATCGGGAACATGACCCGCGTGTAATTGCAATGTCTCAAAGCGATAGTTGGGCTGAGAATTACTGCTCATCGGATTCCTCCTTGTATTTTTATATAAAAAAAAGCCTCTTCGGGATAAGACCCTGAAGAGGCTTCAATTTTAAAATTGAACCCACTTCTTATCTTTCCCCGAATTTAGGGGCAGGAATTAGCACCTTTTCTCACCCCACGGATGAGAATGGTTGCTAAGGCTTCACAGGGCCTGTTCCCTCCACCTTTCTGGATAAGAAGCGATGTTGTAAATCTATTCGATTACATCTTTGCTTCGTTGTATTTTAGCGATTGAATTTAGAGCACGATCCTCCGTTTGTCAAATAAAAATTCATTATTGTAAAATTTTATTGAATATATCCTTTGGCTGCCATCAGTTCGGCGTTTAAAATAGCGCCTCCGGCTGCGCCGCGAATGGTATTGTGCGAAAGCACGGTAAATTTGAAATCAAGAATCGGACAGGGTCTTAGTCGTCCGATACTCACAGCCATTCCGTTTTCCAGATTTCGCAGGAGTCTTGGCTGCGGCATGTCCGGCTGATCGAAATAATGAATGGGTTGTTTCGGAGCCGAGGGCAACTTTAATTTCTGTGGCACGGAACGGTACGAGCCCCAGGCTTCTTTTATTTCATCTATTGTACAGGCGGAATTCAACTTTACCGAAACGCTTTCCAGATGCCCGTCAATCACGGGAACCCGGTTGCAGCTTGCGCTGATGATGACATTGGCGTCGATAAATCGGGAGCCGTCCCAGCGACCCAGAATTTTTCGGGGCTCCGATTCCATCTTTTCTTCTTCGCCTTTAATCAAAGGAATAACGTTGTCCATCGCCTGAAGTGAAGATACTCCTGGATACCCGGCTCCGGATAAGGCTTGCATGGTTACAACGTGAACCTTGTCTATTCCGAAAGCGTCCGCCAAAGGTTTTAATGCAATCACAAGTCCTGTAGTGGAACAATTGGGATTGGTGACGATTATTCCGTCGTCAAACGGTTGTTTGCCCACAGAAGCCAGATGATCGGGATTCACATCCGGGATCAGCAGAGGCACGGAAGGATGGAAGCGATGGTTGCGCGCATTGGAGATAACAACATAACCCGAAAGAGCAAATTCCTGTTCAAATTTCTCGGCTACCACAGCATCCAAAGCCGAAAACACAATTTTACAGGGCAGATGCGGTTGCGTTTTGCGAACAATAAGCGACCCGATGCGTTCATCGAGCGGAGCGCTTTGAATCCAGTTAACAACTTCGCGGTATTTTTTACCGGAAGAACGCTCCGAAGCGGTTAAGGCGATAATTTCGAACCAGGGGTGATTCGCAAGCAGCTCCACGAACTTTTGTCCTACGCTGCCCGTTGCCCCTAAAATAGCGACCGGTATTTTCTCTTTTAATTTTTTCATATAGCAAACACAATGTATTGTTTAACAATTGGCGTGCAATATACGAAAAATTTGCATAAAAATACATTTTTTGTTTTGTGAAACCTGTTTTAAATTTTTACGTAAATTATAAGTTTTCTTAAATTGCTTTAAAGTACAGAGGTTGGGAACGGTATTACAGGTTTCTGATAAAACTTAATTTCTTAAAGAGTAATTTGGGTTAATATTAATATTCAGGAGGATGTTATGAAGCGAGTTGTTCTTTTTGCCGGAGTTCTGTTGTTGAGCCTTCAATTTCTTTTTGCCGACGAGGGAATGTGGCTGCTCAATCAATTGCATCAATTGAATCTTAAGGACAAGGGATTGCAAATGGATGCGGGGGATATTTACAGCCCCGGTAAAATTTCTCTTGCCAATGCTGTGGTAAATTTAGGGGGAGCGTCTGCGGAGTTGGTTTCGGCGGACGGTTTGATTCTAACCAATCATCATGTTGCTTTCGGTGCAGTTCAAAGAGCGTCCACCGGAGGCACCGATTATTTGACCAACGGATTTTTGGCAAAAACGCGCGACGAAGAGCTGCCCGCGCCCGGTTATGTCGCCCGCATTTTATTGGAGATGAAGGATGTAACCGATCAGGTTTTAAAAGGGATGGACGAGATCGATGATCCGGTAAAACGTCAGCGCGCAATAAAAAAGCGCATTAAACAAATGGAAGCGGAAATCGAAAACGGAAGAAGCGATATCGATGCCGATATTGTTTCCATGTATTCGGGACAAAAATACATTCTGTTTACATATCAACGCTTTGAAGATGTGCGGATGGTTTTTATTCCGCCGCGGTCGATCGGGAATTACGGCGGCGATATTGACAATTGGATGTGGCCCCGGCATACCGGCGATTTTTCGTTTTTGAGAATTTACATGTCGCCCGACGGAAAGGGCGCTAAATATTCGCCGGAAAATATTCCCTTTAAACCCAAACGCTGGATTAAAATTGCCCGCGAGCCGCTAAGCGAAGGAGATTTTACCTTTATTATCGGTTTTCCGGGACGCACAAATCGTTATTCCACATCTTACGCCGTTAGTTTTGCTCAAAATTACTACTATCCTTTGGCTGTTAAAGAATTCGGAGAGATTATTAATTTACTGGATGAAATCGGTAAAAAGTCTCCTCAATTAGCTATCAAAGCAGTCGGAACCAGTAAATGGCTGAATAACGGCATGAAAAATTATCAGGGTAATTTGGAGGGTATGAAACGGCTTAATCTTTTGGGAGAAAAACAAAAGCAGGAACAAGAGTTACAAAAATTCATCAATAACGACGATAATTTAAAGAAAAAGTACGGCGATTTGTTGGCAAAATTCGAACGCGAATATCGAAAATCGGCGCAAACCTTCGAACGACGATTTTTGCTGGAAAGATTTAATTATCTGGCGGGCACAATTCCGGGTATTGCTCGCGGAATTTACGGCACAGCGTCGGAAAGAGCAAAACCCGAAGATGAACGCGATCCTTCGTTTTCCGAAAAAAATGTAAAACGCTCGATTCAACGTTTAAAATATCGCTACATGAGTTACGCTCCCCAAATTGACAAGGCTCTGTTAAAACGCATGTTGTTAAGAATTAAAGCCTTGCCCGAAGATCAGAGAATTAAGGGGCTGGATTACATTTTTAAGGATTTTGCGTCAGTGGATGAGTTTGTGGATTATGCTTATGCGAACACAAAATTAGCCGATGTGGCTTATGCGCAAAGTCTTTATGAGAAATCGCTCGACGAATTGAATAAATTGGACGATCCTTTTATTAAAATGGCTCGCGCCTTACAGCCGGAAACGGAAAAGTTGAAAAAAGAGCGTGAGGAACGCCGCGCGATATTGAACGAACTTGAAAAACAATATATTGAGGTATTGATGGCATGGAAAAAACGCCCGTTTTATCCCGATGCCAATCGTACCATTCGTTTAACTTACGGAAAGGTTTCCGGGTATTCTCCGAGGGACGCGGTTTGGTACAAACCGTTTACCACCTTACATGGCGTAATGGAAAAAGAGACGGGCAAATGGCCCTTCATCGTTCCCGAAAAGTTAAAAGAATTGTATAAAACTCATGATTACGGTCAATGGGCAGACAAAAATTTAGGCGATGTTCCGGTGGCTTTTTTGAATGAATGTGATATTACCGGCGGCAACTCGGGCAGCCCTGTTTTTAACGCCAAAGGTGAATTGGTCGGTATTGCCTTTGACGGGAACTGGGAAGCATTAACGGGAGACTGGAAGTTTGAACCTGTTATTCAGCGGGCTATTAACGTGGATATTCGCTATGTTTTGTTTATCACGGAAAAATTTGCCGGCGCCGATTATATTTTAAAAGAACTCGGAATCAAATAAAATTAATAAAAGCCGGGTTGATGAGCCGTTGACCCGGCTTTTCTTTTTCACTGCAATGATGAAGGGTATTTTGTGACGAGTAACGAGTAACGAGTAACGAGTGACAAAGTGACAAAGTAACAGAGTGACGCGTGACGAGTAATGCGTGACAAGTAAGACAAAAGACAAAAGACAAAAGACAAAGATTATCAGAAAGCAGAATGCGGAAAGCCGTTACGCCGGTTTGACGTGCTGAGGGGCTGGAGAAGCCGCTTAACTCTTACACCCTTAACGCTTAACGAATAACCT
>JAJRSN010000467.1 GCA_024278715.1 Calditrichota bacterium | reverse complement strand
ATTCGTTAAGCGTTAAGGGTGTAAGCGTTAAGCGTACCTCTCCGACTCACTTATCACGACAGATTGTGGTCACGGCTTTCTGCATTCTGCTTTCTGCTTTCTGATAATCTTTTGTCCTTTGTCATTTTTCTTACTCATCACGCATTACGCATCACGCTTCACGCCTTAACAACCCATCATCAAACTTTAAGAAGAACCTTTCCTTTACTCTGGCGGGATTCGATAAAACGATGCGCTTCGGCAACCTGATCCAAAGGAAAAATTTTGCCTACCACCGGGCGAATTTTATGTTCAATCACAAAAGACCGCAAGCGTTCGTAGCACTGCATGGTGCGCTCGGATTTTTTTAACAGATAACCCAGGTGCATGGCAAAAACGCCGATGGAACGATGCGACATGGCGGCAATCGGCACGCGCGGAATGTCCTTCCACGTGCGATACCAGGAAAAAGGGTTCCATTTTTTTAAATTAAAACTGGCAAACCCCGCCACAACAATCCGCCCGAAGGGTCGCGTCAGTTTCATGTTCTTTTTGTAAATGTCTCCGCCCACCATTTCCAGGACCACGTCCACGCCTTCGTTTTCTTCGCGTATTTTTTGATCGTAATCGTTAAGGCGATAATTCAATCCGCGATAGGCGCCCAATTTTTTCACTAATTCAAGTTTTTCTTCGCTGCCCGCCAGGGCGTAAACTTTGCATCCGAAGCGCGAACACAATTGAACCGCCGCGCTGCCCACGCCTCCGGCAGCCGCGGTAATCAGAACCGTTTCGTCCGGCTGAACCTTTGCCAGTTCAAACAGGGCTATCCAGGCTGTCATGTAATTTACCAGAAACGCGGCGCTTTCTTCCATGGTGTAATCCGGAATTGCCGGTAACGCCTGTTTTGCCGGAACCACAACTTTTTCCGCATAACAGCCGTATTTCGTGCCCACCATAACCGGCTTGCCGATGAGTTCCTGCGATACCCCCTCCCCAATGGTTTCAATTACTCCCGCGCCTTCCATTCCCGGAATATAAGCCGTTTTGGGACGCCAGCCGTAAAGTCCTTTTCTCGAAAGGATCTCCGCGTAGTTCAGCCCCGCATAGTGTAGTTTTATTCTCACCTCTCCCGCGCCCGGCTGCGGTTCGGGAATATCTTTTATCTTTAAAACATCGGGCTTGCCGGTTTTTTTCAGCATTACCGCCTTCATAAAAAATCCTTTCGTTAATAATTTTTTGTCTTTGTGAAACGGTCAAGCAGCGAATAGACCACGGGAATAATGAACAGAGTCAAAAAGGTGGATGTGGTCAAACCTCCCACAACCACGGCTCCCAACGGTTTTAACGCTTCTCCGCCTTCGCCCAATCCCAATGCAATCGGCAGCATTCCGAAAATCGTCGTCAGCGAAGTAATCAAAATAGGACGCAGACGCGTGGCTCCGCCCTGAACAATCGCCTCGTTTTTAGACATCCCTCTCGATCTCAACTGACCTATGTAATCTAATAATAAAATTCCATTATTTACCACAATTCCCACAAGCATAATGGATCCCAAAAAAGCATTGGTGCTAATGGCGGCGTTAAAAACCAGCAAACCCGCCAAAACACCGACAATTGCCAGCGGAATAGACATGGCAATCGTAAAGGGATGAATGAACGAATTAAACTGCGAGCCCATTACCACATAAACCAAAAAGATGGCGATAAACAAAGCCCGGGCTAAACTGGTAAACGAATCCTTAATTCCCTTGGAAACCCCTCCGTAAGAGACATAATACCCTTTGGGCATGGGCATGGACTCCATGATCTTCCGGACTTCTGCTTTCACCTCCCGCCGCGAACGACCGCTCACGTCGGCTAAAATTTCCACCACGCGCTGTTGATCAAAACGTTTGATTTCGCCCGGGCTGCGATCCGCACGAACCTTTGCCACACGATAAAGAGGGACGCTTTGCCCCTTGCGATTAACTACCGGAATTTTCAGCACGTCGTCAATATTTGTCAAAGAAGATTCCTGAAGTTTTAAGGTGATATCGTATTCTTCTCCGAAGGCGCTGTAACGCGAAACCGTTCTGCCCAGCAAAGCGAAACGCAAAGTAGAAGCAATGTCCGCATAAGAAATCCCGAGGTCCGCGGCGCGCATTCTGTCAATTTTAATACTGAATTCCGGCAATCCCTCCTGAACGGAACTTTTTAAATTAATAATGCCCGGAATCCGCTTAATCTTCTGAACCGCCTGCTCTCCGAGACGGGCTAAAACTTGCGGATCGTTGCCGTTGATGCGCACGTTTACCGGTTCGCGCACCATGCCCGCGGTGGCGTCCACCTGTTTTACCGTTGCCTTTAAAGCGGAAATCTGACCGCAATATTGCCTGACTTCCCGCATGATTTGCGCCAAATCAGCCCGCGCTTCCGGCTTTATGTCAACTGTAATTTTTGCCATATTGCTCTTGTTCTCGCCAATCCGAATCGCCTGCCCTATCACGCTGTAGGTTTTTTCGATTTGAGGATGATTTAACAGGAAGTTGTCAATATCTTCGGCAATCTTTTGCGTAACCTCAAGACGCGTGCCTTCGGGCATGCGGATTTGCACTTCAAACTGCCCCTCGTTAATGGCGGGAAGCAGTTCAACATCAAGATTCGGAGTAATTAAAACAATCGAAGCGATTAACAGCGCAACGGCGGCGACTATCGTTAAAAACCGATGACGCAGGCAAAAGGCGATGGCGATTCTGTATCGTTCGATCAGTTTTTCGATGCCCTTTTGCCACAGAACCGATAATTTTCCCAATAGCGATCGGCGAGGCTCCACTTTCATTAATTTATAGCTCAACAGGGGAACAATGGTCAAAGCCACAACAATGGAAAACGAAAGCGCAAAAACCACAGTCAAAGCCAATTCGCCAAGGAGAACGGCGGCAAGCCCCATTAAAAACGCCAGCGGCAAAAACACGACAATCGAAGTAAGAGTCGAAGCGGT
>JAJRSN010000466.1 GCA_024278715.1 Calditrichota bacterium | reverse complement strand
AATCAATTGATCCGGATTGAAATTGGCGATTCCAGCGCTCCCGTAATTCGGTTGTCAACGATTCCAAATCCGAATCGATTATTTCGGGCGGGCGCGGTTTGCTGTAATTCAGAAATTCGGTAATTTGGGTTTTTAAGCCGCGGACTTCGTTTAGTATTTTCTGCAGATAAACCCGGTTTTTATCGTCGGGATCAAGATCGTCCCGAATCAAACCGGCTAACAGTTCGATGCCGCCCAGCGGATTGCGCAGTTCGTGGGCGATTTGCGCCAAAAGCCGCTCTTTCTCGCTTTCGCGTTCGGCAAGCTCGTCGCGCATTTTGGTAAGCGCTTCGGTTAAAATCGAAATTTCGTACAACCCGGTTTGCGACGGCTGAGCGGTAAAATCGCCCTTTCCTATTCTTCCGCTAAAGCGGATTAAATTCTGAATAGGGCGGTGAATGGTGCGGGCAATGAACCATCCGGCAAAAAAGGTGATCAAAACGCCGATCAGCCCGAACCATAAAAAACGGACAGCCAAACGATCTACCTGCGCCAGACGGTTGGCGCTTTCTTGCAAGCCGATGTAATAATTTTGATTGAGGCGCTGATACGCCCATAAATACCATATTCCGTCCAAGCCCTTAAACGGAGCAGTAATAAACGTTTCTTTTATTTTTAAGCCTTGCAGTTGAGGGCGATAGATAAGCAAACCGGCGGCGGCGTCTTCCGCTTTAACAGCCTGAACAATTTGCTTTTTTGAGTTGAATAAAAACAGATTGCTCAATTGCAGAGTGGAATCTAATCTGGTTAAAGTTTGCCGGTAATAACGATCGGCAAGTGTATTTTTTTGTTCGGTGATATAATCGAGCATGGAAAGATCGAGCTCGGAGGCGACCACGCGCAACGAAAGGCGCAGTTGATCTTCCGCCTGCGAAAGGAATAATTCCTTGACAAACAAATAACTGAATCGGGCGACGAATAGAATCAAAAGGATGTTGATTCCGCTGAACAAAAGAATTGTGCGCGCCTTAAAGGAATTTAACCAATACTTTTTCATCTTTACTCCGGATACCAGCCGCAAAGGGTTTTGGGAATAATTAAACGGTTTAAACCGATTTCTTTGCCGCCGTTTTGCTCGCGAAAGCGAACGTCTTTCAATTCGGCTGAAATGTAATAATAATCACCGTAAGGCTTTAACGATAATTTTACGCTGCCGCTAACGGCATCCCATACTTTAGGGGGATAGGTGCTGCGAGGCATATAGTAACAATGAATCCGGAATAAATAGGAGGGCGGATATCCGTCGGGTAAAAAATAGTAAAAAGCGATTGAAATTTTAAGATCGGGATTTTCCGGATTAATATCGAAATTTTTATACTCAGTCGAAAGATTGAGTTTTGCCGTATCGCCTTGAATTATTAAAATCGCGTCGTGCGCCTCGTTCAGTACGTAAATTCTGAAATCAATGCAGGAATTTACAAACAATGAATCGGAATCGGGGAAGGTGAGAACAGGCAGCGATTTATTCTGAGCATGATAAGGATAATGCAAAGTGTCTAATTCGCCCATGATTTTAGGAGGAGAAGAGAATTGAGTTCTAATGGAACTGTCGCGTACATTGATCCAATTATAGCTATTTATTCTCGGAGGCGGGTAAAGTAAGTAATCATATTCAGCGACAAAAAACCAACTGGAATCGGAAGTCACGAACCGGGTTCCCCTTTGGGATACAACGGTATCGCCGGGCAGCAGCATGTTTTTGGCGGCATAGATCGCGACTCTTTTAACATTTTCTAAAGAAAGTCGGCTTTTTAAGATTTCGAACGCCTGATCCCGGGTAAGCGGGCGTGCCGGCGTTGGCGAAGGATTATTGCTGTGAGCGGTGGGAGAAGAATTTTTGTTTCTTTCGCACATTACCAAAAAACTTAAAAGTAAAGCCCAAAAAACCCACAATCTTAAAAAATGAAATAAATTCGGGAAAACGGTTTTACGCATATTTCTCCCTTTAAAAAGATTCTATTTAATCGACGCCTAAAGGAAAATAAACATCTTTACTTCTGCCCGCAAAATGTAAAACATAATTCCCCGCTTTGGGGAAGGCAATAGTGATTTGATGTTGAATTGCGCCTAAAACCTGAACGCAAATGGTTTCCCGATCGGTGCGCGCGTAAACGTAGATGTCAACCGTATCCCGGCGGAATTGCGTTCGGAAATACTCAAATTGATAACACGGAGTGGGCACAGTGGCAGTTACCAGCAGCGTTGCCGTTTTTTGATTGTTTTGCAGAACCTTTACCGAATCCACCTGATAAACAAGAACGGTTTTGTACCTGTCATTTTGCTGTTGACAGGTTAAAGATTGTAAGAAGATTATTAAAACAAAAAAAAGAATTATTTTCAAGCCACGCATGGCGGTTTTTCTCCGGGTTTGTTAAACGGAAAATTTTAACTACATTAAACGCTGAATTACTCCTCTTCCCAGATCGGTCTGGTGACTTTGCCTATAAACAAGACGGCGCCTGTTGATTTTTCGTGAATCACAAATAGAAACGGACGATTAAACGTTAAAAAGAAAATTTTAGGACCTTCTACGGAGGTTACCCCCATTTCAACTAATGTTACGGCTGCGGCTTCGGTGCCTTTTTCATTGACCTCTACAAATGTTTTGTGTTTTACTTTACTGATAAAAAGATTTCCCCTGGGATTAATCCGCGTGAAATCGGCTTGCGATCCGTCAAAAGCTATAGCCATACCCATGTCTGACAAAACAGGTTTTAATTTCAGATCGGACGAAAAGCGAAATTTGGGCAGTCCGACGGTTCCGCTGTCCGCGGTAAGATTTGTCTGAATTTCATCCCAGACGGTCTCGTCATAGTTATTGACAAAATCTTTAAACAAGTTTTTATCCGCGGGAAGAATGAGAGTCATTGCATAACTGCCGGCGCCGTAGGGTAATTCGACCGCTGACAGTTGTTCGCCGAAATAAACAGGAAAACGGGATGTTACGTACATCATTTGGCAGTCGGTTTCTGAACCTTCGAGCGTAAAGAAGCTGCGCTGTTTAACCTCTTCTTCGGGAAAAGCGTATTTCCAGGTTCCGTTAAAATAGATGGCGTTGATGAGGTACATTACCGCGTCGTGCGGGATGGCGTCGAGGATTTTTTTGATCTTTTCGTGCGTCTTTTCACTGACCCATGAATTAATACGCAGAACTGCTGAAGGATCGCTAAAGTTTAATCCCTCAACTTCCGCGGAAAAATAGTCCCGATTTATTTTCAGAAAGTCATCCAGAACTTTAAAACCCTCTCTGTACCAGATTGAATTGGCGATTTCGAAAACTACCAGCGGATCCAGAGTCTGTAACGCCTGGTAGAGATAGCGGTACGATTCATTGATGCTTTGTTCGTCCAGATTTTCGAAACCAAGCGTTTTTCGCATTGCAATGTAAGTTTCGCCGTTGGCTCCGTTCATGGTCATTCCGAGAGCCATGGAGACGCTGAAGGGAGAGATAAAGACATTGGTGTCGGGATTGATTTGATTGATGCGTTTAAAGAGTTCAAAGCCGAATTTTTGATTGGCGTCGATTAGTTTTTGCTGCACGGGCTTCACGGGCAGAGTGGGAAATAGTTGATGCGAATTTTCCGAACGGAGCGGAGTTTTGTCTTGCTGACAGCCAAACAGAATAAACGCTAACGCAAACATCAATGCAAAATTACGAAATGCTTTTGGCGCCATGACTTCTCCTCTCAATTTTTTAATACGTTGTTTGTTAATTTTATCGCCCCGACGCGGCGGAAGCCGGAAATAACCGATTGCCGACTTGACATATTTTGCCTCCGCTACGTCAGACATGACATCAGAGCTTTTTCCCGACATTTCAACCGTTTAAAACTTCATCGCGAACCGTTGAAACGCCTTCGGGTTTTCAATCCTGCGCGTACACCGGATCCGCTATCTTCCCCATAAACAGAACAGCCCCCGAGCTTTTTTGGTAAATTACAAACAGAAAGGGGCGATTGACAATCATATTAAAAATATCCGAAGCGGTTCGTTCGAATCCGATAATGGTCACGGCTGCGGCTTCGGTTCCTTCTTCGTTTACTTCAACAAATGTTTTGTGTTTTACCATGCTGATCCAGATTCCGCCGCCGGGTGTAATCCGCGAAAAATCGGCTGAATTTGCGTTAAATGCGGTAGGCATGCCCATATCGCTTAAGGTTTTATTCAACAACATATCGAACGAAAACTTAAATTTGGGCAAACCGACCGTTCCGCTGTCAATCGCGCCGCCGTTCAGGAGTTCCTCCCATTTGGTTTGATTCAGAGAAGCAATAAAAGTATCGATATTTTTATCCGAAGCGGGCAGCGCAACGAGCATCCGGAACGAACCGTCGCCATAAGGCAATTGAACCATCTGCAGATCTTCGTCCCGATAGTATTGCAGATTGGCGGTTAAGTACATCATTTTACACGGTACGGTTTCCTGTGGCGATTTTATAAAATCGTGATCGCGGGTGTATTGCGGATCAAAGGCGTATTTCCACGTGCCTTTAAAATAGAGCGCATTAAGAATGTACATTACGGCATCCCGGGGGATGCGTTCTAAAATCTTCTCGATTTTACCGCGGGTCTTATTCTTCACCCATCCGTTGATGGTCAAAAGAGCGGCGGGGTCCGAAAAATCGAGTTCGGCTACCTGGGCTGCAAAATAGTTTTGATTAACCTCAATAAAGGAATTCAGTACCTCAAAGCCTGTGCGATACCAGATTGAATTGGCGATTTCGAACAGCACCTTGGGATCGAGTCCCTGAAGTTTGAGGTACAGCGACCGATAGAGCTTGTTGACGGAATCCTGCGGCAAATCGGCGAATCCCAGAACGGCGCAGATTTCATCGTAGGTTTGACCGTCGGCGCCGTTTAACGCCATGCTTAGAGCCATGGATACGCTGAACGGCGAAATAAAAACATTGGAATCTTTTTTTGTTTCATTGATTCTTTTAAACAGCTCAAAACCAAAACGGTTGTTGATTT
>JAJRSN010000465.1 GCA_024278715.1 Calditrichota bacterium | reverse complement strand
GCTTCTCAAGATCGGTGCGCTGTTGTTTCAAATTGTTGAGTAAATATAGAAGATTTAGCCAATTATTACAAGCCGAAGAATAATTACTTTCGGGATAAATTTGTTTGAATTCGCTGAATGATTTCAACGCCTGATCGTAATCAAGATACGGATTGGCGCTGTCGGCAATTACATGAAGATAAGCCAGACGATACTCTGCGTCGTCAATGTAAACGGATTTGGGAAAGGAGTTTTTAAAGGAGATTAAGTACTGATGCGCTTTTTCATATTCCCTGTTTTTCAACAGACCGTCCGCGATGCGGATGATCCGTTCCTCGTCATCGATCTGCGTTCGATCATGCCTGATCAGCGCGGGATTCTGACAGCCGAGAATCAGGATCAGACTTATTATCGCCAAAACCGCTTTACGATGTGCGCTGATCAACCACATAAACGTTCCCCGACTTTTCTTTAGCTAATTTTTTAATTTCACTGGCAATGCGCGAAACTTCCGCCAAACTGCCGATTTGCCGGTGGCGATTGGTTACCACGGCGATGGACAGCGAAACAAAGGGAAATTTTTTCTGTTCGCCCTGCCTGTTCACCGCGACAAAATATCCCCGCTGGCGATCTTCGGCGGAATAGAATTCTACGACTCCCTTTTCAAAACGATTTAGAATTTCAGCGCACAAACTGTCAATTTTATCGGGGGTGGTAAGAAAAATGAAATCGTCGCCGCCGATGTGCCCCACAAAATCGTCCGGATTGCCGGAATTAAAAACCGCGTCTTCCAAAATCCCGGCGCAAAAACGAATAACCCGATCTCCCTCGATAAATCCGTAAGCGTCGTTAAAAGCCTTAAAATTATCAAGATCGCAATAAGCCACGGCAAAGGGATATTGTTCCTGAATGCGTTTTTGAATTTCTCTTTGAATTGTATTATTGCCGGGAAGATGGGTCAACGGATTGGTATCCATGTTTTGCTTGAAGCGTTTTAACACAGCTTCTATCCGTTTTTCGATCTCCAGATGATCCATCTCTTTGGTAATATAATCGTCCACTCCGTGCTCAAAGCTTTTTAACTTATCTCCCAGATCATCGGAAGAGGTAAGCATGATAATCGGAATGCTCTGGTAACGCGGCTGCCTGCGCAGGTAATTACTCACGTCTATTCCCGACATTTCGGGCATTTTTAAATCGAGCAAAATCAAATCGGGAATTTGATCTTTAAGAAACCCGATGGCTTCTTTACCGCCGGAAACCGTGAAAACCTGATGTCCGAAACTCTCCACAATCGCCCGCCACAAAAAGAGATCGTTCTCGTCATTATCGACGATCAATATTTTGCTACGCGCTGTCATCCAGCCATCCTCCTTCTTTTGCCACTGTTCGGTTTTTAGGCAAAACGATGGTAAATTCCGTTCCTTTGTTGATTTCACTCTTAACCTGAATTCTTCCCCCGTGCGCCCGCACGATTTGCGAAGTGATGTAAAGTCCCAGTCCCGTGCCCTTTACCGAAATCTTTTCCGAATTGGACGCCCGGTACATTTTCTCGAAAATGTAAGGAATTTCCTTTTCGGGGATTCCGATCCCCTGATCTTTGACAGAAAAACGGATCAACGGAAATTTTTCTTTCAACTTTACATCGATCCGAGTATTGGCGGATGAAAACTTTACGGCGTTCGTGATCAGATTCTGAACTACTTCTTTAAATTTTTCGGCATCCAGCTCGGCTTCGATCTCTTTTGAAGAAAAATTAATGTTCACCTTAATGTCTTTTTCCTTAATCGTAGGCGAAAGATAAATCAACTGCTCAGCCACTAATTTGACCAGATTTACCTTTTGATACTTTAATTGAATTTGACCGATATCGTAAGCCGTAGTATGCAGAATGTTGGTAATCATTCTTTGCAGGGTTTGATAGTTGCCTTTGATAATATCCAGAAATCGCCGTTGTGTGGAGGAAAGCCGGTCGTTTAACGATTTTTCCAGCAACTGTGTGGCTTGTTTAATAGAACCCAACGGACTCTTCATTTCGTGGGTGAATTGCGAAAGCATGGCTGATTTGAATCGATCCGTTTCTTTTAAACGCCGGCTGAACTGTTCGAACGCGGAACTTAAATCGCCGATTTCATCGTTGGGCTTATTGGGAATTACCACCTCAAAATCGTGGATCGCCATCCGATTGACCGAATCCTTTAGAACTTCGATCGGTTTTGTAATTTTCCGCGCCACCAAAAACGCAGTCAGCAGAGCAATGATTAACAGACTCAGTTCGGTGAATAAAATTAAAGATTGTGTTTTTTGAGCGATATTCGACATCCATAAAGAACGCTCGATGCTCTGCCTGCCGATCACCTTGTTTAAGCGAACCAGACTTTTGCGCAAGTCCTGAATTTTGTTTTTTACGTACACATCCCGCAAATAACGCGCCTTGGTGAATTGCCGCGCCCTGATATTTTTTACGGATTGCTTGATCCGGCTATCGACCTCCCGCCAGCGTTGATCCGTTTCTTCAATCAATTGCGCGATGGGCTGCTTTGAAGAATACAAAAGATTTTCACCGACTATTTTAAGAATCAGACGGTAAAATTTTCCCGAGAGAACGTCAATTCCCGTTCGCTTTTTATGTCCGGTCAAACGGGATTTTAACCCTTCCCAGGTTTGGGCATATTGATGGCGCGACTGTTCCAGACGCACGATTTTTTCGTTGGCATTGGTGGGAATAAACAGCAGAATGTAATTGGCGTTCAAGTCTTCAAGAGTCTGCAACTGTCCTGAGAGATCGATAATGCTGCGCACATCCTGCTGCACATGATTTTGCAAAGAGAGCGTGAGTTCGCGAATCTCAATCAATAACCAGAACAGGGAAAACGAAAAAAGAACAATGAGAAAAAAATAGCTCAAAAAGAGTTTATATTTTAGTTTCAACGTTAAATCTTTTCCCGATTTCAAATATTTAAAAGGTTACGGTTTATTATTGAACGCAATTTCCAAAAAAATGTTAATCCGATCAAGAATAAAATTTTTAAGAGCCCGGCATAGAAACAGTCTTTTTGCACAGGCTGCCCTGCGTTGTCCGTTGCATGTTCCGCAAAAAATGATAAAAAATTTGATACTGTCTTTTACGATGCTTATCGGGCGGAGATTGAGGAGAATAAGAAACCGGAACTTCACAAAATCAAAGCTCCGGTTATCAGATAATTGCTAAAACAAAGGCGGTTGTTCGGTAATTAAAATCATGTTTTTTCGATTAAAAAAAGCACCTGATTGAATTCAACCGGCTGCGCGTTTTCAACAAGAATATCAACGACTTTACCCGCCACTTCGGATTCTATTTCGTTCATCAATTTCATTGCTTCGATAATGCACAGGGTTTGACCCACTGCAACGGTCTGCCCGATTTCGACATAAGGATCGGCGTCCGGAGAGGGCGCGCGGTAAAAAGTGCCGACCATCGGCGAGCGGACTTCCACAATGTTATCTTTTCTGGGGGGTTCTGTTACCTCAGCGGTGTCTTCAGCCGGAGCCGCCGGTTGAGGAGCGGCAACCTGAGCGGGCTGCGGCGCCATGGCGGGAAGTGCCTGCTGAAAAGAAGGAAAGACAACCGTTTCCCCGTTCTTGGACGGAAATGTTTTGGTGATGCGTAATTTTTTGCCTTCTTCTTCTATTTCAATTTCACTAATATTCGAATTTTCAACGATTTTAATTAATTGTTTAACCTCTTTTAAATCCATTATACCTCCATAACTTTTTCACTGAATC
>JAJRSN010000464.1 GCA_024278715.1 Calditrichota bacterium | reverse complement strand
TTTTGTTCCTCCCATGCACGATCCCATTGCCGAAAATGTGGACGCCGCCATCTGGAACTGGAGCTGGATATTCGGCTCGAATATGGTAAAAGATATGACCGCCGCCGGATTGGAAGGGGTGACCCAACACTATTTATTTGACGATTACTGGCCCGGCTCCACAGAGACGAGTAACTGGAAAAACTGCATCAGCCTGCTTACCGAATGCGCAAGCGCCCGCTATGCCACGCCCGTATATGTGGAACCGACCGAATTGCAGGTTGCCGGAAAGGGCTTGTCAGAATACAAAAAGAGCATCAACATGTCGCTGCCCTGGCGCGGGGGATGGTGGCGTTTGAGCGACATCGCTCAATATGAAATTGAATCGACACGCTCGCTTTTGCGCACCGCCTCTCAATATCGTCAGGAAATCCTGAAAATGCGCAACGATCTGTGCAAAAAAGAAGTGCAGCGCGGAAAAAGCGAACCGCCCTTTTTCTTCCTGTTTCCCAAAAATCAACACGACCCCTCCGAACTGGTCGGTTTGACGCGTCTTTTAATCGAGCACGGCGTGAACGTTTTCAGTCTGAAACAAAATTTTCAATTCGGCGAAATTCAGGCTAAAGCAGGCGATTTGATTGTTCCTCTGAGTCAGCCATTCCGTCCTTTTATTAAAGAGGTTTTGGAAGCTCAAATCTACCCTCTTCGCCATTACACACCAAACGGCAAGATCATTAAACCTTACGACATCACCAGTTGGTCGCTGCCCTTGCATCGCGGAATCAATACCAAAACGATTAACGAATATTTTGAACTGCCCAACTCAATACTGACTCCCGTGGATTCGAGTTTTAATCTCTGGCAAGAGCCACGGCAATCCTTTAAAACGGCGGTTTTTGATGTGCAGAACAATGAAAGTTTTAAAGCGGCTTTTGCCGCCCTGAGCAAAGGAGCAAAAGTATTCCGGTTAAACAAAACCGTTAAAGTTGACAGCTACGAGCTTAAAGCGGGAAGTTTTGTGCTGCAAAAAAATGATTTGGACAAGATTAAGAATGAGTTGACCGTTTCACCGCTTTATTTGAAAGACCCCATTCCGCCGGAAAATTTAAGCGAAATCCGCGCGCCGCGCATCGCGTTAATCGAAACCTTTTTCCACGACATGGACGCCGGATGGACGCGATTTATTTTTGACAGCTACCATATTCCTTTTAAAGTTGTTCGTCCGGGCGAAGCGGAAAAAACGGAATTTTCGGGAGCGTTCGATATTGTCATCTTTCCCGACGCGGACAAGTCGGTTTTGATGGAAGGCAAATACAAATCGGGTAAAAATTATTACATGAGCAGTCTGCCGCCGGCTTACGCCAAAGGAATGGGTAAAAAAGGATTTCAAAAGATTCTGAAATTTCTGGATGACGGAGGCATAATCATCTCATGGGGAAGATCGACCGATTTGTTTATCGGACTATTGGAGTACCCGAAAAACAAAGAAAAAAAAGAAACCTTTCAGCTCCCGGTGCGAAACATTGCTCAGGATTTGAAGAAAAAAGGATTGTACATTCCCGGATCGCTGATCCGAATGGAACTGATCCCAAACCATCCGTTAACGTACGGTCTGCCTGCCGAAGTGGGCGTTTTCTCCAGAGCAAGACCCGTATTTCGCACTACGATCCCCACATTTGACATGGATCGCCGGGTAATCGGCTATTATCCCGAACGCGATATTCTGCTGAGCGGTTACGCCGAAAAGGAAGAGTTACTAAGCAACAAAGTGGGAGCCGTATGGATTAAAAAAGGCAAGGGGCAATTGGTGTTGTACGGCTTTCAACCGCAATTCAGAGCCTCGACCCAGGGCGCGTTCAAATTGTTGTTCAACGCCTTATTTTTAAAGTAAGTGTTAACAGCGCGTTTGATTATTAAAACCGTGAACGATGTGCTGTGGCGTAACAAGTGGCGCGATCCGCCGGGCACAATCCGGCGGATCAGCCGCAAATTTATTTTCTCACCTTTAAAATGGCTAACAAACCGAGAGTCATAAACACCAAATTTCCGAGCCAGGCGGCTAACAGCGGGTTTAAAGAACCCTGATGCCCGAAAACCTGACCGACACGAACAATAATGAAATAGGTAAAACTAATGCCAAGGCTTAACCCGAAATTCAGTCCCATACCCCCGCGTCGTTTTCGTGAAGCAAGAGGAGCGCCCAGTAAAACCACAATGAAATTAGCAAAAGGCAGCGAAATTTTTAAATGACGTTCAACCAGCCATTTTCGCGGATCGGCGCCAATGGCTTTTAATTCTCCGATAAAATCGGTTAACTCGTTATAACTCATTTCTTCGGGCTTTTTTTGAACAATGGCAAGGTCTTCCGGAATCACAGACAACGAAGTTAACACTGTATCGGGCAGGCGCCTTAATCTTTCGGTTTCGTCCTTAAACTCGCGGATGGTAACATTGATCAGTCTCCACAGGCTGTCCTGCCAGATCATGGTTTTGGCATCTACGCGTTCGATCATTTCCGAGCCTTTAAAAGTTTTAATACTAACCTCGCTCGCCTTGTTGGTGGTTCCGTTAAAGTATTTCGCGCTTAAAGTCCGGTCGGAAGCGATTTGCAGAAAAACATTCGACCGCGAACGAAATCTGGGTTTCGGTTCATGATTAATCTGGTATCGTTTAATGTCAAATCGCCTTTGGTTGGCGTAAGGCACCGTGATTTCGTTAAAAAAGAAGGCGGCGATACTGATCAAAAAGGCGGCGAGAAATAACGGTCTTAGCGTGCGGTACAGGCTAATCCCCGCGGAGAGCTGGGCGACAATTTCATTGTTCACAGCCATGGTCGAAAGCGTGAAAAGCGTGCTCAATAAAACCGCCACGGGCAGGGTAAGACTGATGATGTAGGGAATGTAATAAAAATAATACATGAAAATCTGATGGAAAGAAGCGCTGCGATCCAGAAAATGGGAGATATTCTCTATTAAATCCACAACCACAAAAATGATAATCCAGGCAATGACTCCGACGATTAAATTTACAATAAATCTTTTTATCAGGTATCGATCTAAGGCGTTTAACATAAAATGCGCGGTTTCCAATATTGTTAATATCACTTTAGTTTAAAAATAATCACAATTCAAACCAATCGTTTTTTGATTCCGGATATAATAAAATATCATTTCGACTAAGTAATGTGGTCAAAGATTAAATTAAAGGCAAACAAAAATTGAGTTTGGAGAATCTTTCTTTGCGCGTAAATTAATTTAACTTCCGGTTTCAAAGGCGTCCTTCATTTTCAACGGGATGCTTCTGCCAGAATTTCAACAGTTTGCCGAGATATTCCCAGTCAATAAAAGACGTCTCTTTCACGGTTTTCCAGGTCAGATAAACCCCGACCAAGCCCACAATGATATTTGCCGCCCACATCGCCAAAAACGGACTTATAATGCGCCGGTCGGCAAGGTCTTCGCCGCCGATCAAAAAAACCCAGTAGAGTAAAAAGAAGCCGATGCTTAAACTGATCCCGATTCCCATGCTTCCCTTACGCGCCATAATGCCAAGCGGAGCGCCGATAAGCACAAACACAATACTGGCAAAAGGAATGGAAAACTTTTTGTGAATTTCGACCATAAATTTGTTGACGGCGCGATATTGATTATTCATATAGCTTATATTGGTTTTTGCCTGATAATAGTAACGATCCGCCACGCGTTTTGCCTTGTTTTTAGCCTTTAACCACTGATTATCGCTAATCGAACTCAAAACAGAATCCGCGTCCGCAGAAGTCTTCAGGCTGTCGATCGATTTTATGAGACGATCCAATTCGGCAAAATTCCGCTTAATAGTATTGGCGTATTTGGTTTTTCGGATAGCCGCCTGATTCCTGAAATATTCCACTTTTCTCTTCATCATGGCGATGGTCATCTCACGATCGCCGCGATCGGTGTCTTTTCGTTCCTCAAAGGCAAATTCACTGGCGGGAATGTAAACCACATGCCGCTGAAAAATAGAACGCTCGTACTCGGTCAGCTTTTGCCGGTCTAATTTGTGAAACTCGCCTTTGAACAAGGTAAAAACAAGACTTTTACGCTCCATGGAGTAAGTCATGTATCCTTCCCGGGCGGTAATGGTTATATCTTCCCGCGGATCGCTTTGATCGAAAATCGTGACATCCACCAACCGGTCGGTTTCCGGTTTATCGCGGTATTCAGCTCCCAAAAGGTTGGAAAGATCGAGCCATTCTTCGGGAAGCGGCTTTTCGATGCGATTAACCACAATGGTGTATTTATCAACCGTGTAAAAGATATTGGGCTCCAACTGCAAAGTCGGTTTTTTTTGTCTGATGGCTCTTAAAAGCAATTTTGCCTGATGATTGGATTCGGGAAGAATGCGATCATTAAAAAAGATCATCACTAACATCAAAACAAATCCGGCGTAAAGCGAAGGACGAATGATCCGGTACAGACTGATTCCGCTTGATTTCAGAATTGTAATTTCATTGTCCGCCGAAAGTCTTCCGAAAGCCATTAACACCGCTACCAGTGTTGCCATGGGTACGGCAAGGGCAAACATCCACGATAAGTTGAAGGCGATTAGTTTAAAAATAGTAATCACCGGCAGACCCTTGCCGAAAATCTGACCGATGTATTTTACCAGAAAATTCATCAAAAGGATGAACATAATCACGGTAAGCGCCATGATAAACGGACCGATGTGCTCTTTAATGATGTAACGGTAGATGATCTTCATCTGAAATAATTTTCCGGTAAAATCTTCTTTTCAAACACGACAATATAAGAAAATTATTGAAACAGGTCTATTTTTCAACTCCGAATCGGGCAGCGCGTTCCCAAATCTATTTTTCGGTTTTTGGTAGCGTTGAGTCGGATTTAAAATAAGATTAAAAGTCAAGATTCTTTTGCCGCTTCCCACCGAAGAGATAAAATTTCGGCGTACAAGCCGCGGTCAAAACAAGCGAAGAATCTCGTTTTGTTTTAAAAGCAGAATTTTCAAAGAAATTATTTCGGTAGTTTCCGCTAATGTTTCGCTTCTTTTTTTCTTTAGCCTTTAACCATCTGTTTTTTAACCAAAACCAGGTAAATATCTTCTTTCTCTTTGGTCTGCAACGGAACAAATCCGGATTTTTTCAGTCGGTTTGCCAATTCGAACGCTGGAGGCATATAATGATCTCTGACCGCTCCTCCTGCATTCCGGTGCAAATTATTGAGCCGTTTATGATCCGCCAAGTGCAGGATACAAAAATAACCGCCCGGTCGTAAAACCCGGTAAACCTCTTTAATTACCCGAAGCGGATTAATAAAATGCGGAAAAGTCTGAAAAGCGATAACGCTGCCGAACCGTTCGCCGGCAAAGGGCAATTTGTGACCGTCGCCTTGCGTTAAACAGACCGGACGCGCCCCTTCGTTTTGTTTATAACGTATCTGCGAGAGCATCTCCGCGGAAATATCCAGCTCAACGATGATGTCACGCGGGTTCTCCATTACCTCGGGAAGAACTTTCAATAAAACGCCGGTGCCGCATCCCAGATCCAGAACCGGCGTTTTTAACTGCGCGATGAGCTCTTTAAAAATCGTCCGCAGGTAATCAATTTTCCCTTCATCAAGGCTGTAATCCCAACGGGCGGCATGCCGATCAAAAAAATGTTGAATTTGCTGCAGAGACATGATTATTCGTCGCTCTCCGTGAATAATTTCCATCTGTTTTTAATTAAACGCATAGTTAACGGCAACACGGTAATTTGCAAAAAGATGCCTGGCAATCCGCTGACCACCAGCGCAGTCGAAAACAAGGGATGAGTCCAGCCAAACTGCGGCGCGATTAGCGATACTAAGACAAACAAAAGCAAACGATCCGCTACGATAGCCGTAATAAGAGTCAGCCAAAAATTCAGTTTAAAACGGACATACATTACGGAAAGGATCAGTGAAATCAGGACAAGTTCGGCGATTATTACCGGCAGCACAGGAGGTATTAAAGGCGGCATCCCGGTAAAAAGCCAAGACGCCGCCGGAGTAATAACCGCTAAGGTCAATGCAAATCGCCAGCTTAAAAGCAATCCGCCCAACATGACCGGTAAGAACATGGGTAAAAAGACGGCTCCCAGTCCGAACAGATGAAATATCTGCGGAAAAAGAATACCGGCGACCGCTAAAAAAGCGGTCAGCGGAATTTGCCTGAGTTCACCGGAGGTCAGCATTGCGCTCATCAGCGAATTCTCAGATTTAAACCGATACGCGCCTGACGACCGGGAGTGCGATAACCGGGTCGTGAATAATAAAGACGATCCAGAACATTGAGGAAGCGCAGGTAAACTTCCAGACTTTTCGCCCGTAAACCGATTTGCGCGTTTAATACATGATAATCCGGTAAAGCCATCTGTTGATTATTTCCGGCGAATAATTCCTGTACATATTTACCGTAAATCGTTAAATAATAATGGCGTTTTTCCAGGTACAGGGCGTATTTGAACTGGTGTTTGGGATTGTAGGCTGTCAGGATATCGGGATCAAGATAGCCGTACGCCAGCCGAGCTGAAAGAAAAGGCGATAACCGGTAAAGGAGCGAACCTTCAACGCCCCATTGATCGCTTTTAGGTCCGTTTTGAAAAACCACGGGCGGCGGAGGCGTTTTGCTGGGTATTGCCTGAATCAGATCGCGGGCTTTGTTTTTGAACACCGTTATTCTGAAACTTTTTCCTGGCGCCGGATTGTAAGTAACACCGGTCTCGAAACTTTGTACGGTTTCTTCTTTCAGGTTTTTGTTAGCCGAAGGGAACAGATAAAGCTCCATCAAAGTCGGAGTGCGGAAGCCGGTTTGGTAGTTGGCGTAAAACTGAAAGTGATTGGCGGCAGTGTAAGAAATTCCGGCAAAGGGCGAAATTTGAGAAGAAGGCAGCGAATTATACTGATAACGGACGCCCGCTTTCAGGTTAATCTGCGGAAGGGGCGCGTAAAAAACCATGCCGTACATGCCCATTGAAGTAAGCTGATGCGCATCCGGATTGACGACGGGTTTTCCGTTCGGAAGCCTGGCAAAATCATTTTTTGCCTTGCCTCCGTAATAAAGCGCATCAAGACCGCCAGCCAGCGATATGGTTGGTTTGAACTGCCAGAACTGATACGCCGAAAATCCGTAACTAAAATCATTCGATTTAAAACCATCGTAAAACTTATGACGTCCCAAATTGGTGTAAAGTTGAAAGGAGCCTCTCAATAATTTACTTTGATTGTGCAAACTGATTTCCGCCATCCCGCGCCGGATATCCGCATAAGCGCCGATATTCAAACGATCCAAATCCCCGCGCGAAGGATCGTCGAACTTGAACGGCACATATCTTCCCTGGATCATCAAATCCCACACAGAATTGATTCGATATTGCCATCCGCCTTGCAGATGCAGCGATTCAAACCCGCTTTGTTTAACATGCCCATCGGTCTTTTGACGCCGCACTGTAAAAAATAAGCCATTGTCTTGTATCTTTTTTGTGAGCGTCAAACCGTAAGAATAAGTTCCGTACGAGCCGCCTTCGGTATTTATTTTAATGAATTGATTGTAATTCGGTCGGGTAACAAGATTGATAACGCCTCCCAAAGCGTGATCGCCAAAGACCGTGGAAGCTGGTCCGGCTAAAATTTCCACGCGCTGAATATCGTCCATGCCGTAAACATCGGGCAAAGGATGTCCGAAAATCCCCATAAAATCCGGATGCCCGTTAAGCAGCACAAGTACGCCCGTATTGGGTTTGCCGCCCATTCCGCGCAAACTGACCATGCCCGCTCCTACCGTTCCGACGCCGTATCCCAAAACTTTGTTCTCCAGCACAAACGCCGAAGGAAAATTAATATCCACCAATTCCAGAGCGGAATGACTGCTCAAACGCTCAACTTCTTTACCGGAAATGGTTTGATAACTGTACGCCAAATTCTTAAGCGATGTGGAAAAGCGGTTGCCGATCACAATGATGGAATCCGGAGATTCGTAAACCGGCAGCGAATCGCTCGGTTGACCGTTGGCAGCCAACAGCGGCGCGGTTATCATGATTAAAACAGGAAGAACCTTTTGAAAGATCCTCATAATAAAATCCCTTCTCTTTGGTTTAAATCCTTTGAAAACTTAACGGCAATTCCAGATCATTCGATTCCAGAATTTTTTTATCTTTCAATATTTCACGGGTTTCGCCGACGGCAATGATTTTCCCTTTATTCAAAATCACCGTCCTATGGCAGGTATCGTAAATCATGTCCAGATCGTGTGAAGTGATTACACAGGTTCGTCCGTTTTTGCCAATCCAATCGATAATTTTACGACGATGGAGGGCATCCAGATTGCTTGTCGGTTCGTCCAGCGCCACAATGCGCGGCTCCATGGACAGCGCGGTAGCAATTGCAACCAGCTTTTTTTCACCAAAACTTAACGACAGGGTTGAGCGTTGTTCATAACCCACAAGACCGACTTCGTTAAGCGCCTGCTTAACTTTTTGCCGCACATCCTCCTTGTTAAAACCGAAGTTCAGCGGTCCGAAAGCCACATCGTCAAAAACCGTGGGACAAAACAACTGGTCTTCCGGATTTTGAAAGACCAAGCCCACCCATTGTTTGATGAGATCCTGATTTTTTTTGGTTATCGGCTGAGCGAAAATTTGCACAAAACCCCGCTTTGGTTTAAATATCCCGTTTAACAAATTCAAAAGCGTGGATTTTCCCGCGCCGTTGGGTCCGATAATCCCCACCCGCTCGCCGGGCATAATTTTCAACGAAACCCCGTCGAGCGCCAAAATTCCGTCCGGATAGCGGTAACTAACATCCCGAATATGAATTGCGGACGTATCTTCTAAAACCATATCGCATTTACAATTAAATACATTAACGAAACGTTTAAAATAACAACATCGCCAAATCCGAACCGGGGCTGGTACACGGAAATAACCTGCCCTTTAAATCCGCGGCTGACCATGGCTACAAAACTGCGTTCGCTGCGTTCCGTCAGACGCGCCAGAAAAACTCCGGTAAAATCGCTTAAAACCGCAACTCTTCTTCGAAGCGACAATTTCGGGCTGCGCGATTTGACGGCGCGTCGGATACGATTAAATTCTTGCTGCATTAAAAAGAAAAGACGAAACATGTAAAGTAAAATTGCCAGAATCCAGCCGGGTAAACGCAAACGACGCAGCGCATCCAACAACTCCAAATAAGGGGTTGAATGCAAAAGGATTAAGGTTACAAGCAAAATGAACAACGCCTTGCCGAGAATGATCAGTAATCGAAGGGCTCCCTGTTCATAAACGACGAAAAACCCGACCTTCAGCAGAACCTGATCTTCCCGATTCAACGGTTTGAAAAGAAGAACAAAGGTCGCCGCCAAAAGCATTATGCTCATTCTGACAAGATATTTTAAGAGTCCTACGTTAAAAAACGCCACCAGCAAAAACAAAAATAAAAGCCAGCCCGTTAACCAGAACCAGCTCAACGCCCCGTTTAACGAAAGGAGCATCGCACCCGCTATTAATAAGACGGCGGCGGTTATTTTGCTTAACGGATCAAAACGGCGCAGCCAGTTTCCGGTATGCTCATTTATGCTAATCACAACTTGCCTCTACCTGATATTAGATCCGCGCGAGGTCAGGTACAATTGACCGTTTTTTACGCCTTTAATGGCGATTATGCGATCGCCTAACTGTTTGATTTCCCGCGCCCTGCCCTTTAACAGAATCACTTCCAGACAATTGGAATGATCGAGATGCACATGCGTTGTGGAAATAATATGCTCATGGTAATCGTGTTGAATGTCGGTTAAGCGATCGGACAACTCACGCTGGTGATGATCGTACAGGATATGCAAAACACCCAGGACTTCTTCGTCCTGTTGGATTTCTTCATCGATTAAAACCTTGCGAATCAGGTCGCGAATGGCTTCGGATCGGTTGGGATATTGTTTTTGTTTGATCAGAGCGTCAAAGCGTTCGCTCAGAGTTTCGGGCAGGGAAACGCCGAAACGTATAACACGATCTTTCACGTCGCTCTCCAATCATGTCACTTTTTTAGCGAATGTAGCACGATTATTTTTTAAAGGCAAGTATTTTTAGATTGAGAGTTTTAATGGCGGACGGGGGAATTCAGGTTGTGGTTATCCGGAGAATAACGGCGGCGCCGAAGGATTTACCGGCTGCCGGTTATCAGCTACGGGAAAATCTGTGAGCGTCTTTTAACATATAAAACACAAGTCATCCGCTATTTCGGACTACTCCTTTTATGAAATATATCCTGAAATCTTAGCCGGTTATTGTTTAACAAAATATCCGGCTTATTTCCGATAAATTTTAAAAATAAATTGATCCTCTTAATCTCTTACTAAGATATCAGGTAATTAAGCGCCCATTGGCTCCCGAAGTTATTGCAGAAAGATCTAAATTAATTGTTTATGCGTTTTAAATCTTTTATCTTATGGTAATCCTTACAATCTGCATTCTCACGGCTTAAGGAGAATATCCGGAATGATTAACAGATTTGCTCTGTTCTTAGTCCTTCCCCTGTGCCTTTACGCTCAGTTTGAGAACGTCAAATTCGAGCGGCTGTCCGTTGATGAGCAGGGACTTTCCTCCGGCAGTTACGCCTATTCCCAGACGCCGGCAAAACGGTGATGCTGCGGTAATTTTGAAATTATTAATCACGAGGACAATATTATGAAAAAAAATATTGCCATAGTCTGTTTTTTATTACTGTTAATATCAACCGGTTACGCCAACGAAAATTTAACCAAAAGTTTGAAATACAGCCTGGTAAAAATTAACATCGCAAATCAGGAAGACATTAAAACAATCTTAAAATCAGGCATCAGCCTGGATGATTTCCGAAGCGAAGGAGACGGAATTACGGGCGTCCTGAATAATCGTGAAATACAGAAATTAACAGAGCTTGGTTTTACATATTCCGTGCAGATTGAAGATATGATTAAGCATTACGAAGAGAACATCCGCCTGCCCGATGATCAACTTCCCGCCTTGCAAAAGCGCATGAAAGCCCAATACGGTATTAAGGGATTCGAGTTCGGCAGCATGGGCGGCTATTACACCTTTGACGAAATCCTCGTGGAACTGGATTCCATGCGAATGTTGTATCCGCACCTGATAACCGTTAAAAAATCCGTCGGCAAATCCCTTGAAGGGCGTGATATCTGGATGGTAAAAATATCCGATAATCCGGACAGTACGGAAGATGAGCCGGAAGTGTTTTTTAATTCGCTAATCCACGCCAAAGAGCCGCAAAGCATGGCTTC
>JAJRSN010000463.1 GCA_024278715.1 Calditrichota bacterium | reverse complement strand
TAATATCCTGTTCTGTCTCCACTCCTTTGGTTTTCACGCCGTCCACTACTCCCAGAATCGCCCTTCCCTGTTCGGTTTCGGCGATTACAACCTCCACGGGATTTGCCGTCGCACAAAAAATACGCGTTACTTCGGGAACCATTTTAATTGCGTTCAAGACATTCACCGGAAAGGCGTTTCCCAAAAAGATGATAAAGCTGTGACCGGCGGCGATATTCACGGCATTCTTTTTAGCCAGTTCAATCAGGTCGTCGTCGGTTCCCGAATAGCGAACAAGCGCCTGCTGAGAAGCTTCGCAAAAGGCTAATCCGAATTTAATTGCGGGATTAACGTTTACAATCGCTTCATGAAGGTCTTCCACGGTCTTAATGAAATGGGAATGTCCGAGAATAAAGTTCATTTCTTCCGGTTTTTCAATTTTAACGATTTTTAATTCCATGGTTCCTCCTGCGGTTTAATTTCAATACATAAATTTAACAGATTTCGGGCAATAAGCAATGATCATTTTCCCGAAAGCCAAAACACTGCTTTATTCCAGTGCTTCAGGTTTTAACGGCGCCCGCCGTCAATCCCGATATGATCTGCCTTTCAAAAACGGTTACCAGAATAATCAGGGGAATGGTTACAACAATCGTGGCGGCGGCAATATCTCCCCAGGGAATTTCGTAAACGCCGGGGAACAAAGCGATTCCCACGGGAATTGTCTGCGCCTTTGGCGTTGCCGTAAAGGTCAGGGCAAACACGAATTCGTTCCAGGCAAAGATGAACACCAAAATGCTGGTGGTGAAAATAGCCGGTCTGGAAAGGGGCAGGACGATCCGGCTATAAAGCTGCCAGGGGCTGCAGCCGTCCAATCGGGCGGCTTCCATTACTTCTTCGGGGACTTTTTTGAAAAAATTGTGCAGCGTCCAGACCATAAAAGGCAGAGCAAACGAACTGTAAGGCAGAATGAGCGCCCAGTAAGTATCGCGAAGATGTACTGCTTTAATCATTAAAAAAAGCGGACTTACGATGGCAATGGGCGGAAACATGGAAACCGCTAAAATCAAACTAAGCAATAAGGGTTTGCTTTTAAACCTAAAATGCGCCGTTACAAAAGAGGTCAACGATCCCGCTGCAAAAGCCAAAAAACTGGTCAGTGTGGCGACAATAAAACTGTTCAGAATGAAATGCCGAAAATCCGAGCTCCCTAACACAACTTTGTAGTGGCTCCAGTCGATCCGGGTGGGTAAAATCGGAGGAACATTAGCAAGCTCCGCCGTCGGTTTCAGCGAAGTTACAACCTGCCAGATGTAGGGCGCAACCAGCCAGGTGACTGCGAGGATTAAAGCTAAAAACAAACCCGCTTTTCTCATTTTTAAATACCAACCCGATCTTTCAAAAATTTAAATCGTGACATTTTTCTCCGATTTTAGCGACAAAATATTAAAAATCAAAAAAAACCGCTCCGGCATTCATCGCTTACTGCCAAAGCCTCTGTCCTTTTTTCCGCGTATCGCCCTCACGCACCGTAAACTGTTGTTGATCCAGATATTCCAACAAGGGAATTAAAAACTTTCTGCTGACACCAGTGAACGATTTAACGGCTGCGATATCGATTCGCTCGCGCGTTTTAAAATAATCGCGTAAAAATTGAAGCAGCCGCTGCATATGATCATCATGGATGTAAAGCTGATTTTGAAGCGAATGCAATTTTCCCGATTTGACAAGATCGCTCACCACCAATTTCAGGGCGTCAATTTTAACGCCGTGCCGCTCCGCCAAAACTTGCAGTGAAGGCGGTTGAAAGCCCGCTTCTTTAAAAACGGGCAAGAGTTCTTCCGCTAACGACCGGCGCTGATTCAATTTTGCCTGTTCCTGCGTAAAAAACGATTCTCCGAATTTAATTAAAATTCCTTTATTGACAGTCCGCTGCAACACCCGGTCAAAAAACAGCTCGTCGCCTTTTAAGCTTTTGAACAGGTTCCAAAGTTCCATGCGGTTAAATCCTTTGTCAAAATGCGATTTTGCCGACCGGAGGCGGATCAGTTTCAAAAGTTCCGCCTCCGCTTTTTCCGTGACCGCCCGGGCAGAATAGTACGCCTTCCCATGATGTGTAAATTTGAGTAAAAATTTTTCTTTTTCAAGTTTTTGAACAATTTTTTCCATGGTTTCTGTTTTTTCAAAAAACCGGCGGGCAATATCGAACAAGGTTACAGCTTTAAAACCGGCAAATTCAAAAAAGAGTTTTAGCGTTTCTTTAAGATCGCCCTTCTCCGGAATTTGAAAATATTTTTGCCAGTTTTGTTTTACCTTGCCGAAGGGCGGCGGACTAACGAGCGTCACTCTGCCTCCGGCTATGGTATAAAACGGCGATATTGAACGGATTAATACCGCATCATCCGGAACGCAAACGCCGGGTTTTTCGAGACGAATCCGCGCGTGATAGGTGCCCCGGGCGCGCAGGAAAGCCTCTTCTTCAACCCAGGTAATTCTGCCAAACAATTCCGAAGTGCCCAGATGAACGCGCACTTCCTGATGTTTCTTAATTTTTACGGGCACCGCGCTTGCAGTGTGAATAGTAGCTAAAAATTCCGTAACCGGTTCAAGCGTGTTGGGACGTATTAAAGTAACTCCCCGTGCGGCTTCTTCCTTGCTTACGCCGCTCAGGTTAACGGCAACTCGCTGCCCAAGGTGAGCCGAAGTAACATTCTTTTGATGAACCTGCAAACCGCGAACCCTGCTTTGTTTTCCGGAAGGCAGAATCGTTACCAAATCATCAACATTGATTTGATCCGAAAGAACCGTGCCCGTCACAACAGTGCCCGCGCCGTGAACGCTAAAGCTGCGGTCCACATTCAAACGAAAGGGTCGGTTGTTTTGGCGCAGGGCGCAGTGTTCTATTTTTTGCGCCAATACCTGTTTTAATTCTTCAATTCCCTTCCCGCTCACGGCGGAAACCGGAATAACGGGAATGTTTTCATATCCCCTTGCTTTTAAAAACTCCTCGATATCCAATTGCACCAATGTTAGCCATTCTTCGTCCGCAAGATCGATCTTGTTCAGGGCGACAATGCCGTCTTTTACTCCGAAAAAACCGAGGATGTCCAAATGCTCGACGGTCTGGGGCATAATGCCGTCGTCCGCGGCAATAACCAGCAGGAAAAGATCAATGGTGCTCACTCCCGCGACCATGGTCTTTACAAATCGCTCGTGTCCTGGCACATCGATAATTGTGATGTTTTCTTTCCAGTATGCAAAGCCCAACTCAATGGTAATTCCCCGTTCTTTTTCCTGTTTCAGAACATCCGTGTCAATCCCGGTGAGGGCTTTAATCAGCGCGGTTTTTCCGTGATCAATATGTCCTGCCGTGCCGATGATGGTATGTTTTGTCATAATTGCATACTGTTCCGTTATTCGATAAAATCGGTTCCTTTAAAAAAATAATTGATTTCATAAACGGCGGAATCGGGCGAATCGGAACCGTGCACCACGTTTCGTTCGATGCTTGTGCCCATTTCGGCGCGGATTGTGCCTGCTTCCGCCTTTTTGGGGTCGGTTGCTCCCATCAGTTTTCGCCAGCGATCGATCGCATCGTGACCCTGCAAAACCATCAAAACGACCCCGCCCGAGATCATGTAATCGATAAGACTGTTAAAAAAAGGTTTTGATCGGTGAACGTAGTAAAATCCTTCCGCCTGACGGCGATCGAGCTTTGTCATACGCATGGCGACAATGCGTAATCCTTCCTGCTCAATCCGTTTAATCACTTCACCGATTAATCCCGCAGATACGCCGTCCGGTTTAATAATAGCAAGCGTGCGATTCATAGGTCTCCGTTCCTGTTTTAATTTGTCTGAAATTAAAAATAAGGATAAAAGGAGAATAAAAAAAGAGGCGCGGAAAGTTAGGAGAATGGGTCAGCCAATGTTTGAGTTTGCCGTTTTATTTGAAGCGCGATGAAACAAACCCTGATAGTCGCAGATTAAACAAATTACGCTGCAGAGAACGGGTCTGATGCGTAATCCGTGATCATTCTTAAGAACGGCAATGTTCGATCGTTTCGCGATAGCTTTCAATCAATTTTCCGTTAATGGCATCCCAGCTAAAATTCTTAACGTGGTTCAAAGCGTTCTCCCGCAACGCTTCAAGGATTTTTAAGTTATCGAGCAGAATCATTACCTTATCCGCAAGGTCCCGCGGTTGGTTGGGTTTTGCCAGATAACCGGTTTTCCCGTCAATAATCAGGTCTTGCACGCCGCCTTTTTTCACGCCCACGGCGGGCAATCCCGAAGCGTTTGCTTCCAGTATCACATTGCCGAATGTTTCCGTTGTGGAGGGGAAAACAAAAATATCCGAAGAAGCGTAAGCGGCGCTTAAATCGTCTCCGTGCAGGAATCCCGTGAAAACGGCTTCGGGGAGTCTCTTTTTCAGCTCGGGACGCATGGGTCCGTCGCCAACGATCAACAGGCGGAATTTTTCTTTATTGCTTTTCAGGATATCGTTCATTTCAACCAGATCGGCAAGGTCTTTCTCTTTTACCAAGCGTCCCACAAAAAGAAGCACCGGTAAATTTTCCGAACCTATCATTCTGCGGAACTTTTCCGACCGCCTGACCGGATTAAACCGCTGCAAATCGATACCTCTTTGCCAAAGATGAATGTTGCGGAATCCCTTTTCTTCAAGTTCCAGAAGCGTGCTCATACCGGGCGCATAAGTTTTTTGAAATTTATTGTAAAACCAGCGCAAAAATTGCCAACCCAAATTTTCCGCCAGCTCAAATCCGTAATATTTAAAATAAGAGACAAAATCCGTGTGATAACCTGCAACAGCGGGAATGTTCTTTTTCCTGGCGTATTCCGAACCTAAATTTCCGAGCAATGTCGGACTGCTGGCGTGAATCAGATCGGGTTTAAACCGATCGAGATGCCTGAACACCAACCGTTTGTAAGGAATTCCTATCCTGTAGTCAGAATACAATAAAAAGGGAAATGAAAAAACTTTGTTCACTCTTAAATGCCAGTCGTACCCACTGTCCGGTTTAAACTGCGAATAGATAACAAAGTCGATATTACGATTCTGCAGAGTTCGCAGCAGATGAACATAGGTATGCGCAACTCCGTCTGTGCTCGGCGGCAGGCTGTCAATAAAAAAAGCGATTTTCATTTTATTTCACTTTAGCGTTATTGGATTTACGATTCATGAATTCGTTAAGCGTTAATCGGCTTATCCAGCACGTCAAACCGGAGTAACGGCTTTCTGCATTCTGCTTTCTGATAATCTTTTTCTTTTTTCTTTTGTCTTACTTGTCACGCATTACGATACTGTTGCCTGTAAATTTATGTTTATTCTGCGTTAAAGACCCCCCTTTTAATTTCCCCCCTTTGAAGGGGGGAACGCCGAAGGCAAGGGGGGTCTTATTTTCAAACAGCACAATCTCAGAAATTCCGAACAATTAATAACACTAACATCTGAATTTATGAGTCCGCATTACGCGTCACGTATCTGTAGCTTATTCATTAAGCGTTAAGCGGCTTATCCAGCACGTCAAACCGGAGTAACGGCTTTCTGCATTCTGCTTTCTGATAATCTTTTTCTTTTTTCTTTTGTCTTACTTGTCACGCATTACGATACTGTTGCCTGTAAATTTATGTTT
>JAJRSN010000462.1 GCA_024278715.1 Calditrichota bacterium | reverse complement strand
TTTTGTTGTTTCGATTTCAATACGTTGTTTTTCATCCTCACGCCGTTTAAATTCGTTTTTCAATAATTCATATTTTTGCTTAGCCAATTTTAAAGCTTCTTGATCGGCTTTTTCTTGCGCTTGCAATTGTTCGTCCCAAATTCTGGAAATTTCATCCCCTAATTCTTCTTCCGATAGCGATTGAAGTTTTAATTTATATTCTTCTAAAGCTTGTTTGGCTTTTAACGTTTTTTCAGTTGCTTCATCTTCTTTGCTACTTAGCAAACTAATGACTTCAACGCCTACACTTAGCGCTAACATAGCCCACCCCAAAGGCCCAATAGAAGCCAAAAAACTTTTAGCTGCTGCAGCCGCTGTTCTGAGACCTGTTGTAACTACGGCTAAGCCGCCCGCGGCTGCTTGCGCCGCCGGAACCGTGGCCATATACGACGCAGCTTGACGATAATTTCCAACGGTTAAAGCCGCGCTTTCGGCGCGCGCTTCGGCCATTTTGATTTTAAATTTTTTTAGATTAAAAAACGCGGGCAAAATGCCGGTTGCTTTTAATGTTACAAACGAACCGGTCAATAACGTTACAGCGCCAATAAGCCCCGAAATAGCCGGGGACGTTTTATTTACGCTATCCAGAACTTTATTTAAATCTTCAATAAACGGCGTAATGGCTGTTCCAATGGCGTCGCCAATCGAAGCTTGCAAGCGAATAAAATTATCTTCTAAGTTCGATAATTTGCCGCCTAACGTGCCAGAGAGCTTTTCCATGGTGCCGTTAAAGCGTTCCATCGCTTCGGTTACCACCTGCCAGCCTTCCTGTTTTAGCATCCCATTTTGTTGCAGGCTTTCTAATTTTAAACGCACATCACCGGAAATAACGCCCAGTTCCTGCAGGCGCATTAAAGCTTCGCCCACGGGACGTCCATTTTGTATGCCATCGTATAACCGGCCAAACCACATAGCCAGTTCATCAATCCTGACGCCGGCCGCTGCCGCCGCATCGCCCACCATTCGCAGACCTTTACCCGTTGCTAAAGCGCCGCGCGTAAGAACTTCCAGCTGTTTTGATGCGCTAACCACCTGCGGCAACTGGAACGGCGTATGCGCCGCAAAATCGGAAAGCTCTTGCATTCTTTGCCTGGCCTTTTCAACGCTTTTAAGCAGAACTTCAAACTGCGTTTGGAAGGCTTCCATTTCGACCGCGACTTTTACCGGTTTGGCCAGCGTTTGTTGAAAAGCGTAAAAAACTTCGCGAAAACCCTGAATTAGATTGCGCGCGTTTTCAAAAGACATAACCAGATTTTCTGAAAAATTGCGCGCGTTTTGATCGGCGTCTTTGAACGATTGCATTAAATTTTTAACATTCTCTTCCGTTAAATTAAGCGTGGCTATGGCCTCTTTGCCGTCGATCGTTAATTTTATTTTGATTTCATTATTCATTTTTAAACTTTTCCTCTTTTTGAGCGTATATTTAAAAAGAAGGAGGTAAAAAAATGAATCCTATTTTACTTGTTTTATCCATTCTTCTTTTCTTCCTTGTTTTAGGGCTAATTTTTGACGATAAAATTCGCCCTCCAAAATTAACCTATTGGCAACGCAAACGCCGTTCAAGAAAAGGTTGATTTGTAGCCATATTAAATCTCCACCAATTCCAGATCGACCTTCATATTGATCAAATCAAAATCCAACCCTATTACAAACCAATTATCATTATCCCAGCGTACGCGGTCCGCTAATTCCAAACCGGCGGTAACGGCATTCAGTTTTAATTTTAGTTTAAGATGCTTACGGCGTACCGAGTAAAAATTATAGTATTCTTGGGCAATTGCCGCCGTGCTTTCCGATTCGTCCAAAAGGAAAATATCCCGTTTCAAAATATTACGCGCCGGGTATTTTAAATTTGTGGGATATTCGCCATAAGTATCCGAAGGGTTGACCGCATCGTTAATATTATTAACTTGCACCTGATCAACCTTTTTATCCCACATATAATTGAGCGTATAATCAAGGGCTTCGTAATTATTCAAATCTATATCAAATCCATCTTGGATAGTTGTTTGTTTGCGATAAACCAACTCGTTTTTTACCGTAAAAGTGAAATACATCCTTGCACTTTGGAAAATTTCAATCAGGCCTTGAAGCCAATAATCGCGATCAAATAAACGATCAATTGTATCTTGATAATACATCATAGAGATAGGGATTTCATTAATATTCGATTTTGGTGAGATAACGCTAGACGGCCATTTTTTTTTGATTATTTCGTAGCTTATTTTTCGCGCATCATAAGCAGTGATTCCATTTTGTCCGAAAACATCTCCATGTATTAGAATATCATGACCACCAAAAAATTTTTCGTAATAATACCAAGGATTATTTCTATATATTACTTTGTCTAAATTTATATAGTTGTAAATGATACATTTTACGCCCTGAACACCATAAGTCCCATCTAAGTAAAATTGAGAATCTGTTCTAACCAAGGAATAATTTAAACTATTATCTGGATCAATAATAAATTCATCTTCAAAAAATAATAAGTCATTTAAATCAACAGGAGTGCCGTTGTCATAAGCTATAACATTTAACTCTGCATTAAGCCCAGACGGATCAGTATTTGAACCCAAAGGATATGTTTTAACATATAAATAATCTATATTCGAATTTGTTATTCTATCCCAAACATTAAATTTATTTCGCATTATTTCGTTTTCTAACAATTTCAAGGCCGAAAGCTTATCTAATACGTCAAATTTAGCAGTTTTTGCCTTGGTATGCTCTACCGTGCTTTTATCCAGCATGCCTTCAAACAGTTTGTACTCCGTACCGCCAATTACCACGGCAATGGTAAAAATATAATCCGGATTGGCATCCAAGTTTTCGAAACTCATTTCATCGTTTGGAAAAGCAGAAAGCGGGAGTTCCAAACTTACATTATCGAATACCATTACGCCCGCCTCGCCGGGCTTTGCGCTTTCGATTCGGCGCGTAAGATTCGAAATCGATAAAATTTTATCGCTTAAATCGATCGTCGGGTTATTACCGTAATCAAGATATAGTTTGAGCATCTTTACTGATAAACCTTACTTTAATGGGTCGTTTTTCTAAAAATTCGCCTTCTGTTTCCGTAAAATCATCGGTATCCTGTACAATATTAACCTGATAGGTTTGGCCGCCAATGGAATTAATGCGCACCGTGTCGCCGCGGGCCAGGGCTTCGATAACGCTCTTTAAATTGTTGTGAGCGGTTTGCGATAAATAAGGCCATTCAAATTCGAATAATAACTTGTAGCTGCGATAGAAAAAATCGGTACCGCCGTTCACGTAATCATAACGTACGCGCACGTATTTGCGATAGACCTTCCATTTTGCAGCCTTAATCTGATAAGTAGCCGGATTGGTCAAATTTTCGAATTCGATTACTGGGCTTAACATTTTCAGTTCCTTACAACTAAAAAGGTGCAGACGTCTGCACCTTTAAAATTCATCGATTTCCACTTCTTCGTTCTTTTCATCTTGCTTATTTAATAGTTTACTCATAAACCATAACGCATCGATGTATTTTTGACGCCGAATTTGCTCAATCCTGGTAAAATCGCCATCACATAAAAAGAAAATCATTTCTTTGACGTAATCGTCGCCGTCGCTTCGGCTTCCACCGGATTCATCAAAAAGCTGGGCGTAATGAGCTTCGTGAAAATCCCGGTATTGAAAAAAAAACTTAAAATCTCTTCGGCTAATTTGTAGGGCAGTGTTTTAAATTCTTTTTCCCGCTCCGGCAAATCCTTTTCATCGAACACCGTCCCCTTTTTAACCACACAGGCCGCGCAAAAAAGAGCCAGTTTCTTTTGTTCACGCAGTTTTTGGATAACATCATTGATTGTTACGGCCACTTTGATGGCATTGCTTTCAATGTCCACCTCTTGTAACAAATTGCGGGCATTCGTAATGAGCTGACTCAAAATTTCCATTTGCGCGATCGTCAAATCGGCAAATTCATAAACCGTGCCGTTATGTTCAAATTGCAGTTTTTCCATTATTCCACTCCTTCGTAAAGATAAGCGTGTATTTTCCCGACACTACCAGAAGATGGGCGATCAGAAGTTAAATAAAAGAGCCAGTTGCTATCATAAAGATTTGCAGGCGGATTTGGATATATGGGATTGGAATTGCCGATATTGGGGAATTGTCCTTTATACGTCCAGGTCAGGCCACGGTCTTTAGTGCGAAACCAGTGCAAAGTTTTATCGTCGCTATTTTTGACGACCAATTCAATATTGTTTACGTCATGCGCAATAATGGTCTGCGGCGCCTGCGTCCAGGTTACGTTTAATTTATTAGTAATCTGTCTTTTAACCCAATGCTTGCCGTCGTGCCAGCATAAATAAAACGTTTGCGTAGAATCAGCGGCGATTTTTTGCATCATTAAAATAAGTTCGCCCGATCGCGTTACAAATCCGCCTTTATGAAATAATCGAACCGGATGCGTTACGCGCTCCATTTCAAAATTCTGATCCAGCTCCGCTTTGGTTAAATAGCCGTCGGTTTTAACGTCCTTTTTGAACGATTCGTCCATATTGTAAAACGTTTGGCCGTCTCTGGTTTTTAAAACATACAATACATAATGGCCGCGCGGATTGCTTAAAGAGCGATCTTCCGGTTGCATCAAAATATAAAGCCAATCGTTTTCTTTGCCCCAGGGACGCGTGCCATAAGCCCAGATATTGCCGTTGCCGGAATCGCCGGTTTTTAATATACGATAAGCCGTTTCCCATGTCTGCCCGTGATCGGTAGATTTTGACCAGCGCGTCCAGTGCGGTTCGCCGGTATTAGGATCCCGTTCGCGGAAACCGCAGTAAATCACGCCGTTTTTCTTGAATAAATAGGGATATGATCCTTCGCCATCCAGTACGGTTATTTGCGTAAAACCGCCGGAAATATCTTCCGCATTATTGCTGCGCATGATGCGGATGCCGCCGTTGTGATCACTATTTGCAGGATCTAATTGATCGTAGGCAACTAGAATATGCCCGTCGTCCGCCACAATGATGGCCGGTTGGTGGTGCGTTTCCGAAAAATTTACACCGGGGCCCACATCAATAGGCCCAATAAGCGTTAAATCGCTTAAATTTAAAGCCCCAACCATACAGGTGGTGGTTGACGTGTTTGGATTGCTGACATCGGTAATAAAAGCAAAATAGATGCGTTCGTAATTGCCTTTATAATAAAAAACTTCCGGTTGATGATAAAAATGCGTGGCTTGCGTTGGATTACCGACGCCGTTAAACATATCCGCAAAATTTTGCACGTTATTATCGAACCAGAGCGGAATTCCGCCGGCGCCGGTCTGGGCATTAAAGCGGACGCGAAATTTTTCTTTAGAGGCGAGATTTTCGCCCTGGTACTCAAAGGCGACTTTTTCAATGTCGCCGCCTTTAGCCTCTTCTTTAAAATTGACCAGGGCCTTAGGAAAGAATACGGCGCCCCCGCTTTTTTCGTCGTAAAGCAAAAAATCGATTTCCCTGTTTTCAATGGCGGCAAAGGTTTCAAAATCGCTAATTTCGGTTTGAATAATCGTTCCCGAAAGCGTCCCCTTAAAGCCGTAACTTTTGTTTTTACCGGTATCCAAAAGCACATTGCCAACCGGTTCGATTTTAGAAGAAATCCCGCCCGCTTCGCAATAGCCCAATTCGCTAAAAGTGGCAAACCACGTGTTAAAATCGATGCGCGGATCGGTCGGTTCGCTAAATTTTTGTGGATCGCGATACAACACGCGATAAAGCCGCCGTTTAATATTATTTAAATCTCGCTTACTCATTTTACCCAACCATTTTTAATTCTTGATTCATAATTCGCCCGGCAAAACTGGCTTAAGAAGTCGGTTCTTTGAAGCGCGTTCTAAAATCGCTTTTTGAACCTAAATTTTCAGCCTCATAAATAAAGGGAATTTTTTCAATGTCGCCGGATTTAACGGCTTCCTGAAATTCCAGAATGGCTTCCGGATAAAAAATGCACATACCGGTGTCTTCGGAATAGAGCAAAACATCTTGCTTTTTGCCTTCAATGGTTTCCACGGCCGTGTAATCTTCCACTTCGCTTTGCAATAGCGTGCCTTTTAACGTGCCTTTAATGCCTACCGGCAATTTAGTGCCGTCATCCAGGCTAATCTTTTCCTGCGTTTCGATGGAGCTTTCAATGCTATTGCCCTCGCAATAACCCAGCTCGGTAAATGTGCCTAAAAAGTTTTGAAAATCAGCTTGCGTGGTCGGCACGCTAAAAGACGCAGGATCGCGGTGCAATACGCGATAATGACGACGTTTTACGTTGGTTATAGTTCTACCCATTGTAAACCTCCCGTGTATTTAATGGATTTATGATTGATGATTGATGATTGATGATTTATGATTGTTGAATATTAATTGTCAATCATCAATCGACAATCGTCAATCAACTAAGCCCATTTCATAATCATTGCCAACACTCCAATCAGTCCCACCGTCCAATAAATTTGTCTGCGTTGCAGATCAATCAACCGATCGTATTTTTGATTTATGCTTTTTGACAGTTCTTTCATTTGAGATTCTACCCTTATGGCAATTTCACGAGCCTCGCGGGCTTGCATAACAGCTTCAATTACGTTTTTGTTGAGATACTCCGCCAACGCTTTGGCTTCGATGCTGCGCTTTTGCGCTTCGTCAACCCGTTTCCAGAGCGCCGGGAGTTGTTCTTTTAAGTCCTTTTCCATTGCCATTCCCGTTTTGATTCGATAGAATTTTATTAGCGAGTTCTTTCATTTCCATCACCGAATCAATGAAAAACTGCTCGCGCATCATCATCTTTTTTTCCAACTTTTTTTGTTGCTTAATGATATCCTTAACCATCTCTTTTAAATCGCGCACATCGTCCATGATGTATTTGATTTGCGATTTCATAAGGGATTGCTCTTGCCCTAAATCCTGAATAT
>JAJRSN010000029.1 GCA_024278715.1 Calditrichota bacterium | reverse complement strand
GGACAATAAAGTTTCTTTATCAGGATAACCTAACATTTCCACCAAAAAAGGATTCACATCTAATATCTTTCCGTCTGGAGTAGTACGGTATAGTCCCACGGGAACACGGTTAAAAAGATTGCGGTACCTCTCTTCGCTTTCCCTTAGCGCTTGTTCGGCTTCTTTTTGTTCGGTAATATCTTCGGCTGCTCCTTCGTAATAAAGCAGATTTCCGTCTTCATCTCTTGCAATCCGCGTGCTTTCTTTTACCCAGATTATCTTTCCGTCGTACCGTCTCCATCGGGTTTCCACATTTTTTATTTCGCCGTTACGTTTAAGCAGCTCCCGCCATTCTTCCCGATCAATCGCAACCGAATTGCCCTGTTTCACAAAAGACCTCAATGTTTCTTTATCGGGGAAACCTAACATCTCCACCAGAAAAGAATTAACCTCAAATATACTCTTATCAGGAGAAGATATGTATAAGCCGATGGGGACATTGTTAAAAAGATTACGATAACGTTCTTCGCTTTCTCTCAAGGCAAGCTCGGCTGTTTCCTTTTCCCGACGAGTACGCAGCGCTTGAATTCCAAAGGCTAAGTTATCGGTCAATTCTTTTAGTAAGCGGATTTCTTCTTCGTCAAAAGCCTCGGGTTCGCGACTGTAAATATTCAGCGCGCCGATGATTTGATTTTCCACTATTAAAGGAAGGGCGACGGATGAATGGTAACCGTGCTTAAGGGCGTCCTGCCGCCAGGGTTTAGAAAGGGGGTCTGTCTGAATATTCTGAACGAAAACGGGCTGCCCTGTTCGGATAGCCGTTCCGGTCGGTCCTCTGCCGAGTTCTGTATCCGCCCAGGTAATTTGCACAGTCTCCGGATAACCTTCTTCATAACCGGCATAAGCCACCGGGCGCACGGTTTTGTTTTTATCGTTTTCTGCGTAGCCGACCCACGCCAAGCGATAGCCGCCTTCGTGTATCAGAATTTTGCAGATATTTTCCAACAGTTGTTTTTCATTTTTGGCGTGAAAGAGTTGTTCGTTGCACTTGCTCAGTGTTTTGTACGCCCTGTTCGTCGCTCTTAAACGTTTTTCCAAAAGAAAGCGTTCGGTAATATTGTGCAGAGAAATCAAAAAGGCGGGTTTGTCTTGCCATTGGATGTCAACAACGCGCATTTCGGCAAAGATGTTCTGTTTATTCGGGCGGGGAATTGTAATCTGCGTAGATTCGCCGGAAATTAGCGGATAGCCAAAGGATTGACCGATCAGTTTTTTTGTTTCGACGCCGAACAGGGACGCCGCGCCGGGATTAGCAAAAAGAATAACGCCTTCCGCATCGACAACGATTATACCGTCAACATTTTTTTCAATAAGTTTTTGAATGCTTTCAATATTTTGCTGCAAATTCAGATGGAGGCTGTTGCGTTCAATGGTGTAAAGCAAAACCCGTCTGAGGGTGGGAGCGGAAATAATGCCTTTGACCAGATAATCCTGCGCCCCTAACCGGACGGCTTCCATGGCGGTTAACTGATCCTGCAGACCGCTGATTACAACAACCGGCACATGCGGATTTTCTTCGCGTAAGCGCTTCAGAGTTTCCAAACCCCGACTGTCCGGCAGGTTAAGATCAAGAAGAACGGCATCCGGTTTGGTTTTGGAAAAATATTTCAGACCATCGGAAAGGTTATTAAAATTATGAACTAAAAATTTAATGTCTGTTGCTTCGGATAAAAATTCATGTAATAGTCGGGCGTCATCCGGATCGTCTTCGATGAGCGATATGCGGACAGTCTTTCTGTTTGCGCTCATTATTAAATACCCTAAAATAATTATTTGATTGTTTTCTTAATTAGTTAGTTTATTGTCGTAAATAATTTACTCACAACTTTAAGCGATCAAAAAATTTATTCCGAGTTTTATCCCATACAAAGTCCGTCTTCATGGTTATTATTCCCTCATTAAATATTTTAATTACTCCGCAGAGAAGGTTTTGATCAATGCATATCCGGAATTGAAAGCGCTTTTTCGGGATTCGATAAGTCAACGATACACGTAGTTCGGGAGGCGAAGATATTTTAGGAAGAGCGGAGGCGGCTAAAGTCTTTTCGTTTGTCGCCGATTCCGAAGGCGTCAAAGCATTAAGAACCATAAGTTTGTAATGTTTGTGTAATTTTTGTCCAAAGATACGCTGAAAATTGGCAATAACCTGCTTTAAAAACGGAGTACAGAATGTGTTAAATAATTTAAAATAAATTAAGCCATTCAAAAATACTCCGGTTATGTGAAAAACAAATATTTGTAGAATACAACAACGTACCAATCCGATCTTAGTCGGCAAAATTCTTTTGTTCAATCCGGTCATGTTCTTTATCGGATAATTATTCAAACTTTTTGTTGAAAATTTTCGATCGTAAATTCCTTTGTGTCCTTATAAATCCTCAATACTTAAACGGTTGATTAATCGTTCCGTGATAAATCGATCCCAGTCTCCGCAGCAGAAAAACTCTTATTTAACCATATCTTTATTTTTCGGCAATATTTGTGCAATATAAAGAAAAATTTACTTTTTTGATTGCACTTAAGGCTTAATTAAAAGTGAATTGTAATATCGAAAACTAAATCTTTATTTTTTCGCAAGATTTTTTCTTTTTAATATCTTACGATTTTTATTTTCCCTTCCCAGATTGATGACCCGTTAATTCTTAAAGCAAAGATATCAGCGGGGTCGCCACGATGGCAGCCTTACAGAACTGGCGCGGTTTAGCGATTATCTGTTTAAGAGCCGGATCGGTTAGCTGTTCCTCAAAATCCACAGAACCGTAAGGATAGTTAAGGGCGTGCTTGCATTCCAGGTAATTCGGGATATTCGGGACGACCTTGTTAAACTCTATCGGACTCAGATAAGATTCGGAATCATTGTTTTTGACGGGAATAGCTCCTTTTTCGGGTTTATCGGATTGCCTGTAAATCTGATTATAAATCGGGGCGTAAATAGCGGTATCGCGTTCTTTTCTGATTTCGGCGCGATGAAAGCGATCTATGGCTAAAGAGACAATTTCTGCAAGAGTGTAACCAAGTTTGGTAAAATCTTTGATTTGCCGGTCCGTCATTTCCGTAAGCCGGATTGATGTTAATCGTTTTGGCATTGTGTGCCTTTCTTCGGGATTTACCCGATAGTAGAATGTAAATATTAAAACAAAACCTGCGCCCGAAAAGTTTATGAAAAACCCCGAATAACCGTAATACCTCGAGTTAAGGTCATAGCGGTAAACATAAAGGCTTCCGGGCTTGGATTGAACGGCTTTAAAAAATTGATACATCAGTCATAATTTAAAAGAGCAATGCTTTATTAAAATTCTGTAGTTTTTTAAAAAAGATGCTTTTTGTCTGGTGATAATTTTTAAAACACTTAAAAGTATATCAAATTGAAATCAATTTGTCAAATATATATTCAAAAAAAGTAATAAAAAATTTTAATTAACAATAACTTCCGTCTGAGGCGCTGCTTGTTGGGGCGTTTCGAAATTCGGCTATTGTTTTTGAAGAGATCTCAAAATCAAAGGAACTTTAAATTTATTTTACGCAGTCATTGATCAAAATCTCGGCAAATTAGTAGAAAGGAATAATGTTGCTTTACGCGGTTTTGTTTCTGACGGGCGGGAACGACCGACATTGCGTCTTTAACTGGCGAAGGAGGGTATTTTTATCGGCGGAAGTTTCAATGCGGATTACCGGACTAAAAATTGAATTAGCTTGACTCGATAGGGCGCGTTACTTAAATTAATTTGCTAAAATTTGCATAAAAATGTTAATCTATTCACTAAATCAAAAATTGGAGGAAGATATGGGACACAAATTCGTCTATAAATTCGGCGCCGGAAAAGCTGAAGGTAATAAGGACATGAAATTGCTCCTTGGCGGTAAAGGCGCAAATCTGGCGGAGATGTCCAATCTTGGCATCCCAGTACCTCCCGGGTTTACAATTTCAACCGATGTCTGTTCAATGTATTATGAAAACAAGGGAGAATTTCCCAAAGAAGTTGAAGAACAGGTTATTGCCGGAGTTCGTCATATTGAAAACATTATGGGCTCCAAATTCGGCGATCCCGAGAATCCCTTGTTGGTCTCGGTTCGTTCCGGGGCGCCGGCGTCCATGCCGGGCATGATGGACACGGTTTTGAATTTAGGGTTGAATGATGAAACCGTTCAGGGAATAATTAAAAAGTCCAATAACGAGCGTTTTGGCTGGGATTCCTATCGTCGTTTTGTCCAGATGTACGGCGATGTTGTTATGGAGCTGAAACCGGAATCCAAAGAAGAAGAGGATCCGTTTGAAGTTATCATCGACAAGGTTAAGAAAGAAAAAGGCGTTAAGTTAGATACCGATTTAGACGCCGAGGATTTGAAAAGGCTGGTAAGTCTTTTTAAAGAAGAAATCAAAAAGCGCACCGGGCAGGATTTCCCGACCGATCCCTGGGATCAGCTCTGGGGAGCTATCCGCGCGGTATTCGGTTCATGGAACAATCCGCGTGCTCTCACTTATCGCAAAATAAACAACATTCCTCCTAATTGGGGCACAGCCGTAAACGTACAGGCGATGGTTTTCGGAAACATGGGCGATGATTGCGCTACCGGCGTGGCTTTTACACGCGATCCGGCTACCGGTCAAAAGATTTTTTACGGCGAATATCTTGTAAACGCTCAGGGCGAAGATGTTGTAGCCGGTATTCGGACTCCGCAACCGGTCAACGAAACCACCAAATCCGATCCCTCTCAGGTTACGCTTCAGGAATTAATGCCCGAAGCCTACAAACAGTTGGAAGAGATTTACCATAAGCTGGAACAACACTACAAAGATATGCAGGATATCGAATTTACCATTCAGAACGGTCGTTTGTGGATGCTGCAAACGCGTGTCGGCAAGCGTACGGCAGCCGCTGCGGTCAAGATTGCCGTGGATATGGTTGAAGAAGGCTTAATCGACAAAGAGACCGCGGTAATGCGTGTTGATCCCGAGCAGCTCGACCAGCTTTTGCATCCCACCTTTGATCCGAAGGCGGAGAAAAAGGTTATTGCCAAAGGCTTGCCCGCCTCGCCGGGAGCCGCTACGGGTCGCATTGTATTTCATGCCGAAGATGCCGAGGAATGGGCTGACAAAGGCGAGAAGGTGATTCTGGTGCGCATCGAAACTTCTCCCGAAGACATCGGCGGAATGAACGTTGCCAAGGGTATTTTAACGGCTCGCGGAGGAATGACATCGCACGCGGCTGTTGTCGCCCGCGGAATGGGTAAATGCTGCGTCGCCGGCTGCGGGGCTCTGGAAATCAACTACAAAAATAAGACGATGACCGTTGACGGCAAAGTTTACAAAGAAGGCGATTGGATTTCGCTTGACGGGAGCAAGGGCGAAGTAATCGAAGGAAAGGTTCCTACCGTTGAACCGGCGCTTTCCGGTGATTTCGGTAAATTAATAAGCTGGGCGGATGAAATTCGTACTCTGAACATTCGCACCAACGCCGATACGCCTCATGATTCCGAAGTAGCCCGTAATTTTGGCGCAGAGGGTATTGGACTTTGCCGTACCGAGCACATGTTTTTCGAAGGCGATCGTATTAAAGCCGTGCGTGAAATGATTCTTGCCGACAACGAAGAAGGTCGCCGCAAAGCTCTGACTAAATTGTTGCCTTATCAGCGGGACGATTTTTACGGCATTTTCAAGGTCATGCACGATTTACCCGTAACGGTGCGCACTCTGGATCCGCCTTTGCACGAATTTTTACCTCATGACGAAGCAAGCCAAAAAGAAATGGCGGAAGAAATGGGCGTTACCCTGGAAGAGGTTAAGAATAAGGTCGAAGCCTTGCACGAGTTTAACCCGATGCTGGGACATCGCGGCTGCCGTTTGGGAATTACCTATCCGGAAATTACGGAAATGCAAGCCCGTGCCATCATGGAAGCAGCCTGTCGTTTAACCAAAGAAGGCGTTAAGGTTTATCCCGAAATAATGATTCCCCTGGTAGGAACCAAAGCCGAATTAGCTCATCAGAAAAAAGTGGTTGTGGAAGTAGCCGAAAAGGTTCAGGAAGAGACAGGCGTGAAGGTTGACTACAAAGTAGGCACAATGATCGAAATTCCGCGCGCCGCCTTAACCGCCAACGAAGTAGCCGAAGAAGCCGACTTCTTCTCTTTCGGAACCAACGACCTGACTCAGATGACCTTTGGCTACAGCCGCGACGATGCCGGTAAATTTCTAGAAGAATACGAAGAGCTGGGTATTCTGCCGGATGATCCCTTCCAGACTCTGGATCAAACGGGTGTAGGACAGTTGGTAGAGATGGGCGTTAAAAAAGGACGTTCGACCAAACCGGATCTGAAGGTTGGTATTTGCGGCGAGCACGGCGGCGATCCGAGATCGATTGAATTTTGCCATCGTGTTGGTTTGAATTACGTTAGCTGTTCGCCTTACCGCGTGCCAATCGCTCGTCTGGCTGCAGCTCAGGCTGCGATTCGCAATCGTAAATAATCTGCCTTGACTGAAAATTAAAATACTAAAGCCGTTTGTGGTTTACGACGCCGCAGACGGCTTTTTTTATTCCAGAGCTTGACAAAGGGACAAGTAAAATTAAAGATTAAAGTTCTTACAAGATTAAAGTTCTTACAAGTATTAAAGCGACAATTTAAATTCAACCTGCAACCACTGCCGCTTAACGCTTACACGCAAGGCACAGGGCACAAGGAACAAGGGGCAAGTGATTTGTAACTAGAAGCTAGTACCGCTTATACCCTTAACGCTTAACGAAAAGTGACAAGGTCGTGACGCGTGATGGGTAAGAAAAATGAAAAAAGAAAAAGTAAAAAAGAATATCGGAAAGCAGAATGCAGAATGCGGAAAGCAGTGCCGAGACATCGGAGAAGCCGCTTAACCCTTACACCATTAACGCTTAACGAATCAGCAAAAAAGGAAATTCATAAATCGTCAATCATAAATCCGCCGCGGCAGTTTTAAATTTGAACTAATCCTTCTTCTACGCTTAAATTACATCTTTTATGACGATGTTGTTTTTGCACCTTAACATTTGAGGCAATAAGATGAAAAACATCCTT
>JAJRSN010000461.1 GCA_024278715.1 Calditrichota bacterium | reverse complement strand
ATGCATAAAAAGTTCTAACAGGGCAAATTCTGTCGGAGTAAGATCGATTAGCTGTCCTTCCCGGCGTACTTCCCGCGTTTCCGTATTAAGAAGAATGCTTCCGACTTGTATTTTTTTATTTTCACGGATTTTCCCGATGCGACGCAATAAAGCCCTGATCCGGGCGAGGAGTTCATCAAAACTGAAGGGTTTGGTCAGATAGTCGTCTGCGCCGCTATCCAGACCTTTTACGCGGTCGGATACCTCTTTTTTTACGGTTAACATCAGGACGGGAATATCCGATCCCTGGTCCCGAATACGACGACAAACATCAAAACCGTCAATATCCGGGAGCATAATGTCTAAAATGACCAGATTAAAAGTATCTTGCCGCAGCATGTCCAACCCGTCTTTTCCGCTATTACTCACCGATATTTCATAGCCTTCATATTTAAGACCGGTTTGTAAAAACTCGGTGATTACCGGATCGTCTTCGATGATTAAGATATTTGCTTTATTATTCATTACCAACATTTTAAATAGTAAAATACAACATAATGAACATTAAAAGGATAATGGCTAAACTCTCCCGATGAAAGCCAGGCGGAAGTTGTTTGTAAAAAACCGGACAATTTCACCGGAGTTAGAAAACCGCAAAAAATCGAGCCGATTTTTTGATCCTTGTAATCATTCCTGCCGCTAAAAAACTTACGACGCATATTCAATTCAAGTAACCATAAAACTGCGGGACTCTATGCTTTTTCCGTCAAACAACATAAATATTACTGCGGAATCGATCTTTATGCAAAAAATTTGTCTGTGCTCATTATCGGTTAAGATGCCGCCATTCCTGCTGCAAGAACATACTCAATATCATCGATATCCGTCGTAAATAAAATAAACGCAACCGGCGACAAAAATCAGGTCATCGATACATTATTTCATATTAAGATGTTGTACCGGAGGAGTAATACCGACGAATATTATCATTGCAACAGAGATGCTGACAATAATCAAAAAACTCCAAACGACAACTTTATGTGTTGTGGAATTTTCACCTGCTTTTGAGTCAAAATAGGGCAAGAGTATCAAAACAATGACTGCAATGATAGGCACAATTATTAACGCAATCAGTCCGAACTTATCCTCCAGCGCATAAAGAGGTAAAAATATCCAGGGTGGTTTTGTCATTTCAACGCCGGAATAAGGACCGGGATACAGGACGGCTGGGAATTGAGCCGATAAAAATACAACGAGTGCGTAAATCGGTATGCTAAAAATTAGAACTTTTTTCAAATGTTTAAAAAATGTTGTCGAGTTTGACGAAGCAGCGTTAGGTAAAGGCGATAGTCCGTTTAGTTTTACCAGCGCAAGATGCGGTATAAGAAAGACAAAGAGTAGCAAAGGGAGTATCAGTGAATGGGTGACGAACATTCGCATTACAGCCGCCGTTCCTTTTAAAAAGGAAGCAAGGTACGCTCCCAACGGCATTAACTCCGTTGCTTCGAGCATGTGCTGGTAAGCCTCATAACCTTCTTGATCCCATTTGATAACCGTACCCGAAAAAAAGAAAACAAAGGTAATTAATAAAAGTCCTATTCCAAAGAACCAATTAAGTTTTCTCTTACCTTGATAAGAGCCCGTAAATATTATTCTGCTTAAATGTAAAATTATTAAGAAAATAATAGCTTCTGCGGTCCATCTGTGAAAAGAACGCAGCAGTAATCCCACAGAATTTTCATTGAGATTCATTATACTTATTCTTGCGCCGGCAACCGAAGGAGTATAAAAGAGCGCCATAATTGCCCCGCTAATTACCAATAAACCAAACCCGACAAGAATAATTCCTCCGAGACAATACCCGAACTCCAGCGCATGTTTTGGCACCGGATAGTCCAGGTCTTTCAACTTCCAGCCATTTTTTTGATCAGATTTTTCGTTGTTCATCACTCATCCCCCTTATTACGTCTTCGCAAATATACGAACGCTAATCCCCCGATTGCTAACGCCAAGGCTATGGCTTTGGTAACAACGAAGGCGGAAGAGCTTTTGACTTCTTCACGGATTGTTTCGAAATCCTGTTGCGCTTCAATTTGTTCAATCTCTTTTTGGTTAATATTGACGGTGTCGGAACCGGTGGCAATAATAGATGAGTCGGTAACTTTCTGTGGTTTTTTACTATGATTTTCGTGGGAATAGCCTATTACCGAAGACAGCAAAACCGCAGCGAGGATTACGGTAAAGTTTAATTTCCTCACAGAATACCTCCTAAACTTGGGCATTGTTTTATTCATTTTATGTTCTTCTTATATGTATCAATCCCATATTGGTTCAATTCAAAGAAAATATTGCTCATATAATGACAGCCATTACAATATTGATTTGATTAAAAGAACTCCCGATTTTTGTTTCATTGTTCTCAATTCCGCCATCCATCCTTGAACGTATGCATCCTGTAAAGTACATCTTTCTTAGCTGGTTTTAAAGTTATATATTCCTTCTTATTTTACCAAACTTTAAGAAGAAGATAATCATCATGCCACATGCTAAAGTTGATCGTCAAGAAGAGATGTTTAGCTTAATTGAACAATATCAAGAAAGCGGTTTAAGTCAAGCGGCATTTTGCCAATTTCCATAAGCAATCCTAAATCGTCCTTTCAAATAGAGATGGAATTACCCGCAGGTAGTAGGATTCTTATTAAAGGCTAAGTCATGTTCTCATTAAAGTTAGAACCATTAGGTTATCTTCGTGATATTTTAGCGATCATTCCCGATTGTCCGGTAAATCGAGCTGCCGATTTATTGCCGCTAAATTTTAAAAATCATTAAAAATACAAACTTCTGTTTACAAAATTAACCTGTACTTCACCGGGCGGATACGTTAATCCGGCATACAGCCAAATATTTGAATGAGACTTTAAAAGTAAGGTGAGATTTTCGGTTGCCGACTTCCCGTATATGTTTGCCTGAATGCCGTACAATCGGGGCGGTAGGCTTGTGCCGGAAGAAGAGCCTGAGAAAACGTGTGGAGATGAAATCCAGACAGTGGGGGAGCACACGTCCTGAGATTTACCTTTTGTCAAAGAACCAAGTGAACGGAAAAAATTATTCGTTTTTGTAACAGGAATAATCTTTTCTAACCTAAGGACCCGTCGATTCGGGGAGTTTATATGCTATCATCTATTTGTAATTTTGCTTTTTTTCAAAAAGCGTTAACTGTGAAGGTTTAAATTCTTTGACAATATAAGATGATCCCCAAATCTCTTCCAAATTTTCGGTATATTTATAATCGTCTTTAAACCGATCTATTTTATCGACATCACGAAAAGCTTTCAGTCTTTTTAAGCAATATTGAAAATAAAACTTATCCTTTTCAACACCAATTGAATTTCTGCTTAATTGCCTTGAAACAATGTTGGTTGTAGCTGTACCACAAAACGGATCAAAAATAAAGTCTCCCGGCTTTGATGATGACAATATAATACGTAATAGAAGTTTAATAGGTGCTTGTTGATTGTGCAATCTTTTGCCATTGGGGAGACGAAGAGGTTCTTCACCAGCAAAATAACCGGAGGTTAGTTCTCTAATATCATCCCAGACATCCGTAACATACATACCGTTTGGCCTTTTATATTTTTCTGTAACTAAAAGCGGGGGATCGATCCTCAATTTATTAAATAACCTTGGTTTATTACCTTTTGTAGCAAAAACTATAATTTGGTAGTGTTTACCGTATTTATTTTTGACAGGAACGGCAGAAGACTTTTTTTTCCAAATAATCAAATTTTGAAATGTCCAATTGGTTTTCTCCAGCACTGTAATTACGTCTTTTACATTTTTTTCTCTTTGCATAAAATAAATAGCTCCGCCTGATGAAGTTTTATCAAAAATTTTATTGCAAACTTCTTGCATCCAATTCCAGTATTCAACAGGATCCATTTTGTCATTGTGACTATTGTAATTTTTATTTTGATTAAACGGCGGATCAAGAAAAGTTAAATCGAATTTATATTCAGTGGAATTTAAAAAATCTATGCAATCATTATTGTAAATGTCACAAATCATTACCGACTCCTTAACCTAACAATGTTTCGATATTAATTTTATAAAAATCATCCTCAATTTCAATGAAACCGGAATCGAATAATTTTTTTATTACCCTATCCAAATCAATTTTAACATCCAATATATTCAGTTTATTCTTATTTTAAATTTACTTAAAATGGTATTTTTTAATAGGTAACAAAGTAAATTGAACAAGAAATTCACAAATCATAAATCATAAATCAAAATGGTCATGTCGGAAATGACGGAGAAGGACGCATTACGCATTACGCTTCACGTCCCCATTCTTCTGCCTTTTTTGCGCGCTTCTTTTGGATCAATCTGTTCAAGCCAGCCGTCTTTGCTGGTTAACCGACTGTCTAATTCTTTGGTGTAAGGCTTAATGTCCAAAAGCGGCGTGCCGTCCAATATGTCAAGATCATTTACATAAACACGGCTGCCCTCAATTTTTTCCAGACGTACAAGGCTTAACCCTATGGCGTTCGGACGATGCGGAGAGCGGGTGGCAAAAACACCTTTTTCCTTGTCGTGCAACCAGGGCTTTACAATCAATTTAACCTCTTTCCGAAGATGCAGATGGAAAATAAGAAAGATATGTGAAAAATCCTCCAGTCCCTGTAAGCCCTCTGTATATTGAGGAAAAATTTCGACAAAACCGCGGCATCCGTCGGCGTAGATGGGCTGGATGGGCGTTTTGCTTCCTTCTTTATGCGGACTCCGGATGATTCCGATCGGATGGTAAACAACGGAATTTACCGATCTGTCTTTTTGAGCGTTCATGATTTTTACTCCGCTAAAAATTCGGAAATGACTTTGCTGACCTTTTGCAATTCACAACCTATGGCTAAATGTCCGCAGGGATCGTCCAGAACCATGGTTTCGGCTCCCAAAAATTCGGCAAATTTAAGAGCGTACGAAGGATTAACTATATGATCTGTTTTTGACACAATAATCAGTATTTTTGCCTTTACACGAGCGGCGGCTTTCTTAAGATCGCCTCCGAAACGTCGGGAAACGTCGTGCTGCAGCATGGCTCGGATTTGAGCGGCGTAATTGGCGTTGGTGAAGATTTCCGGTTCGCCGCTGAAGAATTTTTCAAATATTCCGGGCATCTGTTCGGGTTTGTAGTGTTCCGCAACCCATTCGGGAGTACGAATCTGCATATTGATCAGAGAGTTCAGCATGCCGCGGATCGAATCGCCGGGCACGCCGTATCGTTCGCCGATTTCGATAATGTTTAACGCTTGCCGCCACAAAAGAATATCGTACGAGCCGAATTTGGGCGTTCCCACATAAGGAACGGCTTTGTCCGTAAAATCGGGATAACGAACCATCCATTCAAAAGTTTGCATGCCTCCCATGGATCCGCCGATAACCGCAAACAGATGATTGATCTTAAGATGTTCGTTTAAAAGAACATGCTGGGCGCGAACCATGTCGCTTATGGTGAATATGGGGAATTGTTTGCCGGGCTGGAGTTTGCTTTCGGAAGGCGAAGAAGAGATTCCGTTGCCGAAGGCGTCCACGGCAATGATAAAGTATTTGGTGCTGTCGATCAGCTTGTCGCCGCCGATCAAATTTCCGATCTCTTCGCTGGTACCGCCGAACCAGGTGGGGAAGAGCACGGCGTTGCTGCGTGAAGAGTTTAACTTTCCGAAGGTGCGATACCCGAGCCTGCACTCCTTAATAACCTGTCCGTTCTCCAACTGAAAATCGCCCAAATCGGCAAATTGCTGATTACCGGCAAGGATCGGCGCGGTCAGAAAAATTAACAAGAGGACGATTAAAAAAACGAATTTTTCGCGGAACGTTTTCATCTGTTTAGCCTTCATTTTATTGCACAAAAAAGATCTTTTTTAAAAAGAATGTTTTTAGCAAGGGCGGAGAAGCTCTACCCGCTTCTCGGTTCAAGCCGCAGTTTGGATACAAAAATTTCCTGGAACTCGGGGAGATTCGCCAATTCCACAAACCGAATGCGTTTGATCAGTTCCTTTATCAGTTCAAAATTCCGTCGATTCAAAATCAATTGCCGGACGCCTTCCAGCGAAGCGTTGCCCGCAAAGCGAATTTTCTCTTTGGCTATCGATGGGATGGTTCCCAAAGCAATCATGGCTTCGGGACGGATGTAATTTCCGAAAGCTCCGGCGACAGAAATATGGTCAATATCTGCGGGATCGATTTTCATCTGTTTGCACAATAAACACCAGGCGCTGCCGATGGCTCCGTTGGCAAGCTGAAATTCGCGGATGTCCTTTTGAGTAAGATAAACGGATGTTTCCGCGCCTTCTTCTTCGGAGATCAGTAAAATCCTAAGAACATCGTTCTTATCGGAATCGATGCGGGATTTCCAGAAGGAGTCGGACGGATTTTCGTTGATTGAGCCGTCCGGATTAATAACGCCCTCGTCTCTTAAAAAACGGATAATATGAAAAAGTCCGCTTCCGCAAATTCCGACAGGCGCTTTGTCGTCGATAGTAATCCATTTCAGTTTTTTGTTCTCTATTGTCAAATCGCTGATAGCGCCGGGGATTGCCCGCATTCCCTGAGAGATTTTAGCTCCTTCCAGGGCGGGACCAGCCGGAGCCGACGCAGCCAAAAGCTTATTCCCCTTAGCCAAAACCACGGCGCAATTGGTCCCGATAGCAATGAGCAGACGGGAAGCGTCT
>JAJRSN010000460.1 GCA_024278715.1 Calditrichota bacterium | reverse complement strand
TATCATTTGTCACGCATTACTGCTTTCTGACACTCATCTTTTGCTCTAAATTAAAAAACTAAACTTTGTCACTCTGTAACTTGTAACTTGTTACTTTTCGTTAAGCGTTAAGGGTATAAGCGTGTAAGCGGGTTCTCTGGTTACCGGTCGCTTGTCTCTGGTTGCTGGTCACGCATCACGATCTCTTTACTCGTTACTTTGTCACTCGTTACTCATCACGCATCATTTGCCGCTTTTTCCCGGAATTTCAAAACCAGGTCGCTGCCGTCGAACACCGCGTAACTGTAATTATTGATCCAATCGCCCAAGTTGACGTATTTTTTTGAACCCACGGCGTGCTCCAGCGGGTTGTGCCTGTGTCCCATTATTACGTAATCGAATCCCTGTTCAAATTTTTGTTCGGCAAAGGCGATGTAGTCGGCTTCGGAGCGGTTTTTATTATCCTGATTATTATATTTGCGGCTTGATCCCGAAACCAAACCCGCAAAACGAAATCCGAAATCGGGATGAATGAGCCGGAACAGCTTTTGATTCAGGCGGCTTCTCAAAATTTTTTTAAGGAAGCGATAACCCGCGTCTTTGCTGTCAATTCCGTCGCCGTGAAACAAGAAGAATTTTTTACCGTTCAGCTTAGTCATGCATTCGTTTAAATAGGTTTTAATATTCAAATAGCGGTCAAAAAACGTTCCCAGGGCAAAATCGTGATTGCCGGCTAAATAATGCATTTCGATGCCTTTTTCCTTAAAGCGGCTTAAGAGGCACAAAACCGGAAAGTACTGCTTGGGAATCACTGATTTGTATTCGAACCAAAAATCGAAAAAATCGCCCACGACAAAAAGGTGCGTCGCTTCCCGTTCTATTTCCGCAAATAAACGCCAGACGGTCTCTTCCTGCTCTTTGCGGTTGGTTATTTCTTTTGCTCCCAGGTGCAGGTCCGAAATAAAATATGCCTTCATGTCCAATACTGCTTCCCTTCATTCGATTTTAACGTTCCCGACGGCTTACTTTAATATCCGAAGCGGATTTAAATTAAACAATCTCGCCGTCGGAAGCAAAAAACCGGACGCCGCGAGGTGTTGCATCGAAACGAACAATTTCATTAATTAGAAGAAAAACGAAAGGAATTTAATCATGCCTAAAGCGCTGGTCATTCTTGCCCCTGGGTTTGAAGAAATTGAGGCTGTTACCATTATCGATCTTTTGCGCCGCGCGGAAATTGAAGTAGTCACAGCCGGACTCGAAGAGGGTCCGATAACGGGTTCGCACGGCATCACAATCATTCCTGATGTCCTTATTGAAAAAGTCGATCATTCCGAATTCGACATTTTAATTCTTCCCGGAGGGCAGCCCGGCACAAACAATCTTAAAGCCGACGAAAAGCTGTTAAAATGGATTAAGGAACGATTTTCGACGGGTCGGAAATTAGCCGCCATTTGCGCCGCGCCCACCGTTTTTCACAAAGCCGGGATCACAAAAAATTTAACGCTTACCAGCTATCCGTCGGAACGCGAAGTTTTTACAGACAGTGTGTATCTTGAAAAACCGGTGGTAAAACACGGAACAGTGATCACCAGTCGCGGAGTCGGTACAGCCATTCCCTTTGCTCTTGCTTTAATCGAAGAATTAAAAGGGAAGTCGATAGCGCAGACGGTTAAAGAGCGGATTTTGTTTGAAGAATAAAGTTCATTTCCCGTTGAATTTGCTTGAATCCGTTTTTCCCTCCGGCTCTTTGGGAATGGTCAGATAAATATACGGCTTAATGCGTTCGATTGTTTTCGGACCTATCCGTTTTACATTGTCCAGTTCATCAACGGATTTAAAGGGTCCGTTGGCTTGGCGGTATTCGATAATAGCCTGAGCAGTTTTGGGACCGATGTAAGGCAGGCGCTCCAGTTCCGAGGCGCCTGCTTTGTTGATATCGATGCTGCGGGGTTTTAATTTTTGCTTTGCACTTTTCTTTTTTTTCTTTTTTGATTTCGGTTTTTCAGCCGGAGCTGCATCTTTTGCAGCCGCTGAAGCCGTGTCTGCGGAAAGGACTTTAAACAGGCTGTCCTGCAGGGTGTAATCGAATTGTTTCACGCGAACCGCGTGCGGTCGAGTCCACTGAACCACGCCGCTGATCACTAAAATCAGGGCGACCACAAGCAGGGCTCTGCGTTCGCTTTTGGTTAAAACAATCATTTTCGGGATCGGCGTTTTGAGTTTGCTTGTTCACCATCCCTGAAAAGAAGATCCGCGCCGTTTTAACGCGGATCTTTAAAATCTATAAATTCAGCGCTTCCCTGAACTTTTCGAAAATTGATTTTTGACTGTTTTTAGTAGGATCCAGGTTTTCGGAGTTCGACAGTTTTTCCAATATGGCGCGTTCTTCGGAATTAAGATGGGTCGGCACGTAAATCTGGATTTGAACCAACTGATCGCCTATCCCGGTGCCGCGCACATGAGGAATTCCCTTGGCGCGCATCCGCAAAATTTTGCCCGATTGCGTTCCGGGAGCGATTTTCAACTTTGCCCTTCCGGTTAAAGTTGGCACTTCCACGGTTCCGCCGAGCGCAGCCGTCGGAAAACTGATCGGCAAGACCAAAACCACGTCGTCGCCGTGCCGTTGAAAAATTTCGTGCGGCACTTCCTCGATATACACAATAAGATCGCCCGCCTGACCGCCGCGCACTCCGGCGTTGCCTTCTCCTCTGAGCGTAATGTAATTACCGGTAGAAACTCCGGCGGGCACGTTTACTTCGATTGTTTTAGTGCCGTCGATCAAACCCGTTCCGTGGCAGCTATGGCAGGGATTTTCGATTACCTGACCTTCGCCGTTGCAGCGATGGCAGGTTGTCACATTTACAAACTGACCGAAGAGGGAACGGGAAACCTGACGGATTTCGCCGCTTCCGTGGCAAACCGGGCAAGAAATCGTACGGCTGTATTTTGCGGCTCCCGTGCCGTTACACTCGGAACAGGCGCTTTTTTTCTTAACCTTAATTTTTTTGGTAACTCCGGTGGCTATCTCTTCCAGAGTCAGTTTTAATTTTATTTGCAGATCGCTTCCTTTGCGGCTTACTCGGCGTCTTCTGGCTCCGCCGGAACCGGAGCCAAATATGTCGCCGAAACCAAAACCGAACCCTTCTTCCATAAATTGACGCAAGGCGTCCGCCAAATCAAAATCGCTGAAATCAAAACCATAATTGCCTGAGGTCTGGGTTCCGGCGTGACCAAACTGATCATAACGGCGGCGTTTTTCGGGATCGCTTAATATGGCGTAGGCTTCGGCAATTTCTTTGAATTTTTCTTCGGCTTCTTTGTCTCCGGGATTTTTATCGGGATGATATTTAACGGCTAACTTACGATATGCCTTCTTGATTTCATCCGTCGTGGCATTCCGGTCAACCCCCAAAACTTCGTAAAAATCTCTCTTTTTTGCCATATTTCCACCTATTTAGCCACCAGCACTTGAGCATGCCTGATTACTTTGTCATTAAGGGTGTAGCCTTTTAAATGCTCATCGACAACATAGCCGCTTTTGTGCTTATCAGAATCTACCTGCATTAAAGCCTGATGCTTTTCCGCGTCAAACTCGCTGCCTACCGCTTCAATCGGCTTTAAACCCTCCTTCTCCAATATTTGCATGAATTTTTTGTAAATTAGCTCTATTCCCTGTTTTAACGATTCGACATTCTGATTCGGATCGTTGACATGAGCTAAAAAGCGCTCAAAATCATCAACAACCGGCAATAATTCCAAAATCAATTCTTCGTTTGCGTTTTGCAAAATGGAGAGAAATTCTTTTTCTTTTCTGCGTTTAAAGTTTTCGAACTCCGCAATGCGTCGCAGATTTTGTTCTCTTAAAGATTCGTTTTCTTCCTGTAATTTTTGAACCTTTTCTTCCAGTTCCTTTATCTTTTTTTCGTATTTCTCTTTACTCAAAACTTTTTTGTGTGATTTCTTTTCTTCTGTATGCACGTTTTCTTTCGCCTTTTCTTTTTCTTCAACTTTTGTTCTTCCTTTATCGGTCATTGCTTTTCTCCTTTCCGTTTGATTTAAGCCACTCCCAATTTCCGTGTAATTGCCGATGCCATAAATTCAACCACAGGAATTACTTTGTGATATCTCATTCGCATAGGACCAATGACCCCAACAACCCCCAAAATATCGCCTACGCGGTAGGTGGAGGTGATTACGCTGCACTCCTTCATTTCCGCAATTTCATTTTCACTCCCTATTGTAAT
>JAJRSN010000459.1 GCA_024278715.1 Calditrichota bacterium | reverse complement strand
CCTATCCGACTCATTTATCACAACAGGTTGCGGTCACGGCTTTCCGATAATCTTTTGTCTTTTTTCCTTTTTCCTTAAAATGTTACTCGTCACGCGCCACGACCTTCTCCTCGTCACTCCTTCACAACTCCCGCACAACCATCGTTACTTTGCCCAGAATCATAACATCCGGCGTGCGCTCGTCGATGATAACGGGCGCGGGTTGATCGGCGGAGGTGTCCAAACGAATTAAATTTTTTTGAAAGTAGATTTTACGGATAAAAAGTTTGTCGCCAAATTTAACTGCGGCAATATCGCCGTCTTTTGGGCGTTTTTTAAGATTAACGGTCAACATGTCGCCTTTAAAAATACCTTCTCCGGAAAGCGCATGATCCAGCGCCCGAACGATAATGGTGCGGCGATCTTCCTGTTTGAAATTCTGGATGAGTTCGCCAAGAGAAAATTTGCGCGATGTTTCCCACTCGTTATCGGTAATGTGCACCTCGCCGATTACGGGAATGCGATAGAATTCGTGATCGCCCGAAGTAAAATTATTCGACGATTGATTTTTCTTGTTTTTCATCTTAACTACTTTTGGCGAAAAGTTTACAAAGTTAAAGCATTACGTCCAAGAACAAAACACAGACGATCAATGGATTTCACGAATTAAACCGACAACTTTACCCTGAATCAACCAATCGCCTGCCGGGTGAATGTCCTGATAGGCGGGATTTTCGGCTTTTAGATAAGGTTTGCCGCCTTCGGTCATAAAGCGTTTTACCGTAACTTCGTCATTAATAAGGGCAACAACAATGTCACGATTCTTTGCCTGATTGGTTGAATTGACCACCAATAAATCGTCTTCGTAAATGCCGGCATTAATCATACTGTCGCCGCGGACTTTCAGGGCAAAATAACGACCCTCTGTTTTAATAAGCGCGCGCGGCACGGGAACGTACCGTTCCACATTTTCCTCGTATAGAATCGGAAAACCGGCAGCCACGCGACCGATGAGCGGAATTTCCACGTCATTGCCGGTTTTGGGCTGGTAGCGGGGATCGATAATACGCAACCCGCGGGCAGATGAGTCTTTTTCCAGATAACCCTTTTTTACAAGGGCGTCGATATGCTTTAAAATGGCAAACTTGGAACGAACTTTCATGAGGTCTGCTAATTCCTGATACGAAGGCGGATAGCCCTTTTCCTGAATGTAAGAAGCAATAAGTTCCAAAATTTCTTTCTGCCTTTTGCTAAGTTGCTTCATGGTGATTCTCCAAAATATAAATGCACTATTGTACACCATTTTACAAAAAGAACCGCTTATTGTCAAGAGACGCGTCGTTTTTTTTAAATAATTAGCAATAGAGTGACTTGTAAGATTAAAGGAAAAAGATTAAAGATTAAAGTAAAAGGTTGTCAGAAAGCGGTGACAACAATTTATCGTGCCAAGTGATAAATCCGTGACGAGTGATTGGAGAAGCCGCATAACGCTTAACCAATAACACTGTACCGTAAAGCCATATATCGGATTTGATTTGTATTTGACTTGATTTTATTGAATAAATCCCCTCTTTCTCTTATCTTATTTCCTGAAAATAATAAAACAAGGAGGCTGCAGGCGGATGTCACGCACAAGAGTATTTCTATTCGCAGCGCTGTTCTCATTATTTTCAATTGCCCATTCTTTTGCCGAAGAATCCATGCACAGGACGCCGAAATCCACAAACTCAAGCTGAAAGATCCCGGCGCGGATTATTTATTAATGAAGATGGGGGTTAATTAGATACAAACCGTTCCTTAAAATGAAATAATTGAGAACAATAAATAAATATTGAAACAAATTTACCAAAAAAGAATACAAATGATCGGATGTGTAAACTTAAATAAACAATTCAGGGAAAAAAGGGGTTAAACATGTTTCACTGGAATATCAATCCTGAAATTTTTAGTTACGGATTTATTCATATTCGTTATTACAGTCTGCTTTTTATGCTGGCTTTTATTTTTGGCATTTACCTTTTTAACTGGATTTACAAACGCGAGAACAAGCCGATCAAAGATCTTGACACGCTTTTGGTTTACATGCTGTTGGGTACCATTATCGGCGCCAGACTGGGACACGTTATTTTCTACGATCCTGTTTATTATTTCAGCGAGCCGGTTCGTATTCTCAAAGTCTGGGAAGGTGGATTGGCAAGTCACGGCGCGGCGATCGGCATTTTAGTGGCATTGTATTTTTACACGCGCACAAGACCGGATCAGCCTTTTCTCTGGCTTGTTGACCGCATTGTTATTGGCGTGGCTCTGGGCGGCAGCTTGATTCGTTTGGGCAACTTTTTTAATTCCGAAATTATCGGACGACCCACTGACCTGCCCTGGTCTGTAGTCTTTGAGCGGGTGGACTCGATACCGCGCCATCCCACTCAACTTTATGAATCGCTTGCTTATTTGTTAATTTTTGCTTTTCTTTTCTTTAAATATAAACGTTTGGGAGCAAAAACACCGCGCGGGCATCTTTTCGGATCGTTCCTGATTCTTGTTTTCGGATTCCGGTTTTTCGTTGAATTCCTGAAAGAAAATCAGTCGGCGTTCGAAGCACAACTGCCGTTAAACATGGGACAAATCCTGAGTATTCCGCTGGTTCTTTTGGGAATTTACTTTTTAGTCAAAAAGCAAGCGGTAGAGGAACCAAAGAAAAAGAGAACCTGATTTCAGGTTCTTACTCCCTGAACCCTAATGTTCGATTTAACGGAAGGGGGCGAGCATGATGGAATATTTTAAATTAACGATTCTTTGCGAGAATCGCGTGATTAATCCACGCTTAATTGCCGAACAGGGACTGTCTATCTTCGTCGAAACCTCTTCCGGTAATGT
>JAJRSN010000458.1 GCA_024278715.1 Calditrichota bacterium | reverse complement strand
TATGATGTACTCATAACCTCAAACTATATTATGGACAAAAATAGACACTTTAAGATAAAAACAATTTAAGAAAAAAAATAGAAAGATTAAATGATTTTTTAAACTTTTTTTGATTGATTTTAGGGCGTTTTAATTTTTGCGGATAAATCTCACCGGAATTGCCCTGATTTTAGACGGTTTGTATTCGCTGCCGGTTAGTATCTTGCTTTTGCCGTTTTCTTGTTTATTTTTGTTTTTTCAGTCCGGCAGCCCGCTGTTTTTACAAAACCGCGGCTTTGCGAAAGGCTTAATTCCGACATCTTAAAAAAACAGCCGTCCGCCGGGATGGCTGTTTTTAAAATTTTAATGAGGCTGCTTCTTTAAAAAGAATTCGAACGGCGCTCGGTCTTTTGTCAGCGGTCTTTTTTTCGTGGTCGCAAATTCAACCATAATTCTCTTAACAATGGCTGCAATTCTTTTTTCCACTTGGCATAACCGTTTTGATTTAAATGCAAGCCGTCTTCGATAAAAAGATTTTCATCGGGTTTGCCCTCGGCGTTAAGTAAAGGCGTGGCTAAATCTGCGTAATACAACTTTTTATGTTTTTCATTGTATTTTTTGATTAACTGATTTACTTCATTCATTTTGTCCCAGAATTTCCAACGGCTGACGCTTGGTTTAATCGGAATATAAATGAATTTGACATTTGTGAAATCGTTCAAAATTTTCTTTATCAATGCCTTATAATCGTCAAACACCTGCTTAACGGATTTTCCGGCTGCGATGTCGTTATCGCCCGCGTAAAACACGATTATTGCCGGATTGTATTTTTTAATAACCTCGTTGTAATAGTAAATAACATCGGAAATATGCGCTCCTCCGAAACCGCGATTAATCACCGGGTATTCGGGAAAATCATCGTGGGTGCGCCACATCCGGATGCTCGAACTGCCAACGAACAAAACGGCTTCGGACGGAAAGCTATTCTTTTTATCATATTGAACGAAAGAATTTATTTCCTTCTCAAACCGCAGCGGATCCGGATTTGCCGCGGGTTGAGAAAAAGATTTAGAGATCGCTAAAAAAGCAAAAGCAATTAACCAAAACGACATGAGTTTACGCATGTGGTTTCCTCCTGGTTCTAATTTTATTGTGGTTTATTTCAGTAAGATTAATTTATTTACCACGCGCCGGTCGGATGTTGTTAAGGCGCAGAAGTAAAGTCCGCTGCTCAGACCGTCCATTTTTAAGATGAGCTGATGTTTGCCTTTGGCTTTTTTCCCTTCAAAAACGCGCTTTATTAATTTCCCCTTTGTATCATAAAGATTAATGCTTAAATGCGCACTCGTCGGCAGAGAAAAAACGAGTTTTGTTTGATTGTTAAAGGGATTGGGGAAATTTTGAAGAAGTATTGACTGCGCGGGCAGTATGTTTTTCGCCTCTCTTTGAATACCGACTACGTTGGTGGTGTCGAAGGTTACCAGACGAATGGCGTCCGCAACAACATACGTGCCCTTGGTAGCGGCGTCGGAAATAATCACTTGTTCATCAGGGCTGCCGCTAAACGGGAAAGTTCCCAATAACACCCAGTCAGAACCGTTTGTTGTCTGATTGACCCGCACAGTATCCTTTCCGGCGTAATGTTTGATGTAAATGGGAGTGTCGCTGCAACGATTATTGGCTGCGACCCACCAGCCGTAAACCTCGTATTTGCCCGAATGAGGAAGTTCAAGCGAATAGACAGCCTGAGCCGAGCCGTCGCCCTTTGCGTGCAGCATGGAGGCGGACGAACCGTAAGAACCGGGGTTGGAAGTGGGAAACCACCCGCCGCCCGTTAGATTGCACTGTGCGTCGTCTGTATCGATGATTTTTTCGAAAATAGGTTTTCGCGGCAAGCCCAATGAATCTTTGTGAATCACGGCAAAAATTGTCGGAACCGCCCGCTGCTCGGAGGGAGAATTAATGTATTTACCCGGAACAGCCATTTGCGTGGAGCCTCCGCCGTCCAGATTCATGGCTTCCACACAGCCCAAATCCAAAAGAATCTGCGCCATTTCAGGTAAGCCGAGACCTTCGCTGATTGATTGTCGTCCGTCAGCAACAAACAAAATGACATGATTATCCGCCGTGTAGCCGACAGCCGTTCTCGGGTCGCGATTATCGTAACCAACTCCGGAGCCCCACATAATTTCTTCATTATAGGTAATATTAATCTTTCCGTCTTTAATCAGCGTCGGAGCTCCGCCGATTCCCACCAAAACTTCGGAAAAGGGATTGCCGTCGGACTTTTGCGGCGCGGATTTTGGTTGAGGATCATTGTAAACGTACGGCAAGGGTTCGGAAAAGCGATATAACCCGTTAAGACTCCCGTCAAAATGATAAACCCAGTTTACCGATAAATTTCCCAGCGTGTCCTGACCGAACAAACTACGAATAACCGGATAGCTTTTACCGTTTCGGGTTACCGATTGAATATTAATAGCTTTAATTTGAGAAGGGTAGATTACGGACGAATACGAAATCGTTCCTCCGAAAAAACCGCCGTTCACTGCGGCGTAAGCTCCGACCTCGGCGCAAAAATCGGGCGCGGTTTTAACGGCTCGGGAAATATAAGGACGAACGGCAAGATCGGGTTGATTGAGATCTACATCTAAGTAAAAGGCTTGCAGTTTGGGACTATTCCGCTGCCCCTTAAATAAACGAACGCCCTGCGGAAGATTGTAATCGTTTAATTCAACCCACTTTAAATCATCCGCTTTTAAAACCGAAGAAAACAGTAAAAACGTCACTAATATTATCATCTTACGCATGACGCGCTCTCCTTAATCTCTTTAAAAATACGGCATATCAATCAATTTTTTATTGCCGCGCCCGGAACAATCATCCGGTCTTTTCAAGAATTTTAAAGCGGTTTTTGATAAAACTTAAATTTTTGCTTTAAATTTATGTAAAACTTCCCTATTCGTTAATATTTTTAAAGTTAAGAATATAAAACGCTTCTCATTTGCAAAATATTCAATTTTTTTCTTCTCGAATCGCACGCCGGACAAGAGCCCGAAGCGCACAGCAAATTCGGAAAATGATGTTTAAAATAATACATTCCGTGATTCATAAGCAAGGAAACGGAAAAATAGTACGCAAAAAGGGAGTTTTGGCGGCGCATTTTAATCAATCCCCTTTCAAGAAGATATTTTTCGAGGTTTACAAAAGATTTCGCGCAGCCCGGTACTTCACGTAATTTTTGTTCACCTTTAACGGAAACTCCGACGGGCAAAACCCGCAAATAATCCCAGGGAAAAATATCAACCCACGGCACCTTTGCCTTAATTTCCAGATAATGACCAAAGCTCAACGCGTCAAAATGAACGCTTAGCATTAAAATATGGCTGTTTCTTTTTCCGGCTAAAAAATCAAGAACGCTTCCCTCTCCCAACGGACTGTCGGGCGCGTTATCAGAATCGATAAATTCTTTGGTTTTACCCCAAAGCGCAAAAGAATGTGTAGGCGAGCAAGTCCGAACCACATTTGGCATTCGCCGAAACGCCTCGGATACGGCGCCGACTTTAGAGGGAGTTTTTGCGGGATCGAAAATTTCATAATCTCCTTCGGAGCGCTTGAAACAGTAAGTAAACGCAGGCATGATAATCGAACCTTCACCGGAAACCAGACCTTCGAGGCATTCGATCATCTCTTCGATTGTAAGTCCCGGGAAGGCGGCGCGAATTTTGCGAAAAGACGAATGCACCATGACATGGTGTCCGGGTTCGATCCCGCAAGATTTAAGGAAATTTTTTAATTGCAGAGTAATGTTTTTCATCAAAGTAAAATAATCCCGATAAGTTACCGCGCGTTAAAATTTTTACCGATTTTACAATTCCGGCGCAATCCTGTTAAAAGGATCGAACGCAGCGTTTAGCAAAAAAGCGAAGACAGCACGCGTCATGGGTTCGTTCGGATGAAACAATTCATTCTTAAAATCAACCCAGTGTTCAGCCCAGCCTTTACTTACAAAATAATCAACCGCCAGATCCTGCACATCCTTAAAAAAGACGGGCACGCCGTTGTTTACGGGCGAAGGTTTTCCGAGAGTCTGCCAGAGAATACGTACCGCTTCGATTCGGGTTAAAGGAGCGTTTCCCAGCCCTTCCCAATCAATATCTATTCGATTAATCAATGTTTGATCAATCGATCGCAACGCGGATATCATTTCATTGCAGTAAACGGGATTATCCGGGTAGATGTAAAATTCATTCGCCCAGTCTTTCGCCTTGCCTTCGCCTTTTAGCAATCCGCACAAGGCTATCCGTTGCAGCGCATTAAAAGCCCAGTGCTCGGGAGATATGTCGGTAAAGGGCATTAACCACATTCCAGCTTCAATTAACGTCTGCTGCAATTCACGAATCGAAATATGACGGGGATTCCGTTTTTGTTGAACAGCCAATGCCGCCGCTGCGCCGGCTGCCTGCCCTATTTGCATTACCACCGGCTGAAGACGAGAGCAGCCGTTAACCATGTGCGTGACCGAGATACTCTTTTCAGCTACAATCAATCCGTCCGCGTCTTGTGGTATTAAACACCCGTAAGGCACATTAAAGGCGGGAACCGGAAGATAGGTTTCTTCTTCGGGCAAATCCGCCTTTCCGTGGTGGTGATCCAGCGGATAGTTTCCCACCGCAATACCCTGCTGATACAAGGGACGCGACGGATCGGTATATGGATCAACAATATCCTGTAATTTAAGAGTAACCACGCCTTTTACTCTTCTGCTTTCGCGGATATAAGGAATAAGCGCTAGGCGGTCGTCTGTGGGAAATTCATCCTTAGCCGGACCAAGGTTTCGGAAGCCTAATTCGGTTTGTAAAAAGTAAACAAATCTGCGGGTTACTTCTTTTGCCTTTTCAATTTCTGCTGCGCGTTCGCTTCGGCTTAATACCGCCAAATCACAATAATAATCGTTGCCCTCTATCGGCCAGTTAATCATGTATTTATTATTGGGCAGCCGCCCGTAATTAATCATTGCCTGTTTATCGACAAGCCCTTTTTCGCCGCCTTTTGCCCAGTCTTTGCAGCAGCCGCGGAACTCTTCGGGATCATAGTTATCTGGTTTGGGAATCGTGGCGTCCGCTCCCATTCCGAAATCTTCTAAAACAGCGACATAAGTGAGATCCTGAACATAGTTGTCCGGTTTTGAAGGCGTTCCGGGTTCTCCTGTTTCGGAAAACGCCTCGCGTCCGTTTCGGAATTCGCATCCCGCCAGGGCTAAAACATCGCCGTACTCGGTAGCGTCGATGGCAACTTTGGCGCGGACTTCGAGTTGTTCGTTCCCGTCGTTTTTAAATTTCACTCCCAGAACTTTCTTGTCTTTACTTATGATTTTTATCGGATAAAAACCCGTTTTCAAATCGATACTTCCGGCTTCCTTCAACATTTCTCTCAAGATTTTTTCGCCGACCTTCGGTTCAAATTGCACATTACTAACCCAACCCGTTTCCACCGCTTCAGGACCGCCGTAATACGCGTAGAGCTTTTCTCTGAATTCTCCCCACAATCCCGATGGCAATTTGTGGTTCCCGTCGATAGCGGAAACCCCGGCTGCGGTCAGCATTCCGCCTACCCAATCCGTTTCCTCAACAAGAACCACCTTCGCTCCCATACGCGCCGCCTGAATTGCGGCGCAAACACCGCTG